>CALLAV010000174.1 GCA_938001995.1 uncultured Amylibacter sp.
CAGGCGATCCAACCCGCAAGGCGCGCGCCATTCAGCAATTTTATGCAGACTTGGGACTGACGCCAATGCGCAATCTGGTGGCGCTGTTGTTCCTGCCTCTGATGATGCTGGGACTAAGTGCGACTGAGGAAATGGGCAAAACCCTCACAGCGCGACTGATGTGGGCGCAAAATATGGGGTTGCCTGATGCGACCTACGCCATGCCTGTGCTGTTTGCAGTGCTGGCGGGTGTTTATCTGCACTGGGCAGTGGCCAAGACGAAACGCTCGGCTGTGTTGTGGTGGGTCATTGGAGCGCCGCTGCTGTTCGGGCTGGTGTTTCAGTTGTCTTTCGCAGGCAATGTGTATCTGTGCGTGGCGCTTGGGTTGTTGTTGGTGCAACGGGCCTATGTGACGGGAATGTTGCAAGACGGCGTGCGTGCAGTGAAACACGCGCTAAGGCGCTGGCAGGTGCGCAGCAAATGGGCGGGCGTTGTACCGCTCGCACATTCCGAGGCGTTAACCACGGCTGGCAACAAATCCTACCGCCTGTCGGTGATGCGTAACGCAGGACTGCCCGTTCCAAACGGTGCAGTGATCCGTTCTGACGTGATAGAGCGCTTCAATCTGATGAACGGAACCCAGAAAGAAGCCTTTGCCGCCAAGGTTTGGACCATGATTGGCAAGCAAAACTGTGCGGTACGCAGTTCAGCCAGTGGCGAGGATGGAGCGGATAAGAGTTTCGCTGGCATTTTCGACTCTGTGCTGCATGTGGATGCGACCAGACTGCGGGCTGCGCTTGAAACCGTGATTGCGTCGTTTTCGTCAGCACGGGCTGGCAGCTATGCCGCTGATGCGCCCCAAGACCATGACGGTAATATTCTGGTGCAACAAATGGTGGATGCCGATTATGCGGGCGTGCTGTTCACACAAGACCCGACTGCGCCTGGTCTAATGATGATCGAATTGGCGCGCGGTACGGGCGATGATCTGGTGTCTGGCCGTGTGACCCCTGAAACCCACCGCTTTGGGCGATTCACGAAGCGGCCTGTCAGCGAAGACACCGCTCCGTTTGATCTGACCCCGCTCATTGCGCTTGCCGATCAAATCGAAGCGCTGTTTGGCGAACCGCAGGATATCGAATGGGCCTATAAAGATGGCACGTTCTACATCTTGCAAAGCCGCGATATCACAACGCTGGCCATTGGCACAAAAGCGCAGAAAGCGCGGGTGTCCGAATGGCGGCGGCTGTTTGCTGCGTTCCATGATGCACCCAAGGAGGGTGTGATTTTGGAACAAGACGAGATGTCCGAGGTGCTGCCCCAGCCCACACCTGTGTCCTTTTCCTTGATGGGACAAATGTGGGCGCCAGGTGGCAGTCTGGACCTCGCGTGTCGCGGCTTGGGCGTGCCTTATTGTGTGCCAGAAGGCAAAGCAGGGCATCTGGTCAATCTGTTTGGCAAAACTTTTGTGGATCGCCAACTAAAGGACCAAATGGCGCTGAATGTGACACCTACAAAGGCCAAGCAATTGCACAAGGCAGCCAAAGCAATGCCAGAGGCGTTTCGCACGCAAACCATGGTGCAATTGCATCAATTCCTTGACCCGTGGAATGCCACGGATTTCAACAAAATGCCGCTGCCAGCGCTTCAAACTGCGTTGCATGTGTTTCGCATCAAGTTGACACAGGACATCTATGTGGAAGCCGAGAAAATCAACATTCTGGCAGGCTTTAGCATGGCCCAAGCCCAAAGTTATGCCGCGCAAAACCCGCAAGAACAGGATCGGCTGCGCCATGCGGAATTGGATCATGCGCCAACGGGTCTGATGCGCACATGTGCACGATTAAAGGGGCAGGATGCGAAGGACGAGGCGCTGCGTGTGTTGGGTCATCGCGCGATCTTTGATTATGAAGTGTCCACGCCGCGATACGCCGAAGCGCCTGATCTGCTATGGCCGCTCATGAAAACACTGCGCCCGACACCTAAAAAGGCGCGTGTTACGCCTGATCTGGACGACCCGATTGATCTGGCATTGGCGATGCAGGACCTAAAGGAGCAGGCAAAGCACGAAGCGCTCAGACTGATCGATCTGATCCGCAAGACACTGCTGGCGATGGGGTCGAAGTCCGGGCTAGAGGCGTTGATCTTTCAACTGGATATGGACGAGGTTCATACATTGAACGATGAAACCGCGCCCTCCTTGAAGGTCATCGCACAGCGTCGTCTAAAACGCGCCAAAGCCTTAAAGGAAGTGCAACCCAAAGCAGTGGAGTTGACCTTGTTTGACTGCGAAATCCTCAGCGCACCTGATTTGCAGCATCAATCGCTTGGCGAAGGTGACATGGTGGGGAACTGTGTGTCAGGTTCCGCGTCCACCAGCGGCCGCGTGTTTGTGGTGGACGAATCCCAGAACGATCCAGAAGCGGCCTTTTCGGGCTTTGTCGATGGGGATGTGATTGTCTGCAACATGGTGAACCCTGAATGGCTGCCCTATATCCTGCGGGCCAGTGCGGTGCTGTCCGAGGTGGGCGGCTGGCTAAGCCATATGTCCATCGTGGCCCGTGAACACAACCTGCTGATGTTGGTGGCGTGCAAAGGCTTGCATCAGTTGCAATCCCAAGAGGATCATGTGGCCGTACATCTGCAAGGCAATATTGAGGTGCTCCCAGCGGATCGCGCCACGCTCGATATGGTGGGCTAACCTCAAGGGTCATTATGGGTGCTGATAAGCAGGCTGGGCAACGACCGTCTAGCCTGTTTTTAGGTTCCGTCAAACCAAAGTAACGTGACTATTGTTGCCAATCCAATCACGGATCCCTGCCGTATCCCTTTGTACGAGCACCACCACGGTGCTTTCCAACGAAGGGAAACGAAATGAAATCCGTATTTACAACAGCGCTGGCCGCAGCTTTCATCGCAAGCACATCCGCATTTGCAGATGGTCACGCAAACAATCCAAAAGTGGGTGGTGCAGAGATGTTCCCATCCAAAACCATCGTAGAAAACGCCGTGGCTTCGCCGATCCACACAACTCTAGTCGCCGCCGTGACCGCTGCTGGCTTGGTGGACACATTGTCCAGCGAAGGTCCGTTCACAGTGTTTGCGCCAACCGATGAAGCCTTTGGCGCATTGCCAGCAGGCACCGTCGAAACACTGGTGAAACCAGAAAACAAAGAGACACTGACAAAAATTCTGACCTCCCATGTGGTGGCAGGCAACGTCATGGCCGCCGATTTGGTAGCAGCAATCAAGGCCAGCCACACAGGGTTCTACAACTTTAAAACCGTGTCGGGCGATGTTCTGTCCGCGAAATTGACGCCAGGTGGATCTGTTTGGATCTTTGACGAAAGCAGCAACGCCTACAAAGTGACAGTTGCCGATGTTAAGCAATCAAACGGCGTTATCCATGTGATCAATGGTGTCTTGATCCCTAAATAAACAGTGCAGCGGCCTCGGGTGTCCTGAGGCCGCGCCTTTTACAGGCTGGCGAGCAAGCCGCGCGTGGATCCGTCTTTGTCCTCGGATGTGGCGTCGCCTTCGATCAAAGGCAACATTTGCGTGGCAAGGATTTTGCCCAGTTCAACGCCCCATTGATCAAAACTGTTGATCCCCCAAATCACGCCTTCCACAAACACACGATGTTCATAAAGTGCAATGATTTTGCCAAGCGTGCGCGGATCCATCACATTATACATCATCGTCACAGACGGACGATTGCCTGTGAAAACACGATGCGCGGCTTGGCGTTCTAATTCTGCACCCGTTATCCCTTTTTCAGCCATTAATGCGCGGGATTGGTCCAGATCGCGACCGATCATCAATGCTTCTGATTGCGCCAGACAATTGGCCAGCAACAAGCGATGTTGATGCGCCAAATGGGTTTCGTGCCCGCGCCGTGCCACAAGAAATTCACACGGAATTGTCCGCGTGCCTTGGTGGATCAATTGATAAAATGCGTGCTGCCCGTTGGTGCCAGGTTCGCCCCAAACAATCGGGCCAGAATCACGGGCCAAAGTCGCGCCGTCCATCGACACACCCTTGCCATTACTTTCCATATCCAACTGTTGCAGATAGGCGGGCAAGCGCAACAAACGTTGATCATAGGGCAGCACTGCACGGGTGTCATACCCGCAGATATTGGCATGCCAAATGCCCACGAGCGCCAGCATCACAGGCAGGTTTTCCGCAAGCGGCGTTTCGACAAAGTGGCGATCCATTTCTTCCGCGCCGCGCAGGAAGTCGATGAAATCGTCAGGCCCAATGGCCAACATTAGCGACAGGCCAATCGGCCCCCAAACGGAATAACGCCCGCCGACCCAATCCTCAAACCCAAACACGCGGTCGGCAGGCACACCAAAGGCCGCGGTCTTGTCTTCAGCGGTGGACAGGGCCGCAAGGTGCTGGCTGATATCGGTCTCTGTCACACCACCTGCCAGCCAGTCTTTGGCCGTTTGCGCGTTGCTCATGGTTTCAATGGTGGTGAAAGTCTTGGACGCGATAATCAAAAGCGTTGTGGCAGGGTTCAACGGCGCAAGCGTATCGGCAATATCCGCGCCATCAATGTTAGACACAAAATGCACATTGGGCCCATCCGCATAAGGTTTCAGCGCCGCATAAGCCATAACGGGGCCAAGGTCAGAGCCACCGATGCCGATGTTCACAACGTCTGTAAATTTCTTCCCATTGGCTGTCGCAATCTGGCCGCTGCGCAGGCCATTGGCAAAGGTCTTCATCTGCGCAAGCGTCGCCATGACACCGGGCATCACGTTTTCCCCGTCAACGATGATCGCCGTTTCAGACATGTTTCGCAGCGCTGTGTGCAGCACCGCGCGGCCTTCGGTTTCGTTGATCTTTTCGCCCGCAAACATGGCATCGCGTTTGGCTTCAATGCCACACGCCTCGGCCAGCGCCAAAAGCGCCGCTTTGGTCTCCGCATCCATGTTGGTCTTGGAATAATCCATTAGAAAGTCACCACATTTGGCCGAGAAATCTCCAAAGCGGTTTGCATCGTCAAACAGGTCCAGAATGTTGCGATCTTTGCTGGCGGTGTGCAGGTCTGTCAGGTGTGTCCAATGGTCCATAGCTGATCCCCTTAATCGGCGTAGTGAATGTGGGCGGCAGGTAGAACAGCACGCACAGGCGCGTCTGTTACGGGTCCGTCTTGTTGCGCCACGGCCAGTGCTGCTTTCTTGCCCTGACCTGCGATCAACAGGTGTAGGTTGGCCGCAGATTTCAGAACTGGCGCGGTCAGCGTCATGCGTGGTTCTGGCGCGTTTGGCGCACGCATTGGCAGCAAAACAGGCGCGTCATCGCCAAG
>CALLAV010000175.1 GCA_938001995.1 uncultured Amylibacter sp.
AATGTCATTGACGAAGCGGCCCAGCCTTGGGGTGTCAAAGTAACCCGCGTCGAAATCAAAGATCTTGCGCCGCCACCAGACATCAACGAAGCTATGGCCCGTCAGATGAAGGCCGAGCGGAACAAACGTGCCGAAATCTTATCTGCAGAGGGTGCAAAGCAATCCGCAATCCTCAAGGCAGAAGGTGAGCGTGAGGCGCAAATTCGCGAGGCAGAAGGCCGCAAACAAGCGGCCTTTCTGGATGCTGAAGCGCGCGAGCGTTCCGCCCAAGCCGAAGCCGAAGCAACGCGCATGGTATCCGAAGCAATTGCAGCAGGTGACATTCAGGCTGTGAACTACTTCGTGGCCCAAAAATACACCGAAGCCCTGCGTGACGTAGCCGCTGGTCCATCGTCCAAGACAATCATGATTCCACTAGAGGCATCGTCCTTGATCGGGTCCATCGGTGGCATCGCCGACATTGCCAAAGCCGTAACTGGCGACAAGAAATAAGGAGCACACATGCCGTTTTTAGACGTACTCGAAGGACTATCACCTTGGTGGTGGGTCGCCGCAGCTTTTGCCCTTGGCGCGCTCGAAATGATCACGGGCACGGCCGTTTTGATCTGGGTGGCTCTTGCCACTCTGGTCATGGCAATTCTGAACGCGCTGGTGCCCACCTTGTCGGGTGAATTGCAAGTCGCGCTGTTTGCCGCGCTGTCCATGGCGATCACATTTGCAGGTCGCTGGGCGATGCAGCGGTTTGGCGATGGTGGGGCAACCCATGCGACATTGAACCGACGTTCCAACCACTTGATCGGGCGCACGGCCAAGGTTCTGGATTATGACGCGGGCTCCAACTCTGGCGCTGTCGAAATCGAAGGCATGCGCTGGCGTGCCACTTGGGCGGCGGGTCAGGCTTCTGCAACTGGTGAAACTGTTCGCGTTCGTGCGGCTAGCGGCATGAACCTAACGGTTGAAACCGTCGCTTAACACATCAGGCTGATAGGGTGCGAACCCTGTCAGCCAACCAATCCAGATCAGGGTCTTGCAACCCAATCTTGGCCAGCCCTTCTGCGGTATTGTACAAATATTCCGTATTTGGCCCACGCCCCCCAACAGCACTGGCAATCACCTGCGCCTGTTTTTCGAGCGCCATGCCACCGCAATATTGTTCATGACTGCGGTCCACGACATAGGCCACACAATCCACACCCCGTCCATCGCGCAATGTGATTGGATGGACCTCTTCCAAATAAGCAGATGAAATCAACTCCCGTTCGCGCAGATAATCGATGGTCGCCTGTGCCGTTTCGGGGGGCACAAAAAACGCCACTCCGTCGCAGTACGCATCCTCTGCTGCGTCCAGTGCCAGAACCAAACCAGGGTCCTCAACCGTGCCGCGATGATGGACCGACCACATGCAAAAGCTGCGTGAAAACCCGTCCATTCGGGCAATCTGACGCTCGGAAAAGTCGAACCCTGGTTGCCATACCAATGATCCGTACCCAAATACCCAGAAACCTTCGGTTATATTCATCACTAGTCACCTTGTTTCAGGCTGCTATAACCCGCTGCAAATAGAAATGAAAAGGGGCCACGCCCATGGTTCGCACGTTCTTTGGTCTTTTGATCCTCGTCACTGTCGGCTGGTCTGGCTATTGGTTTGTAGGATCGTCCGCGCAGCAATCTGGTTTGGAAACATGGCTAGAGGAACGCCGCGCCGCCGGATGGGTCGCGGATTATGACGATTTGGCGGTGCAGGGTTATCCCAGTCGTTTTGATACGAAGATCACAAACCTGAACCTTGCTGATCCAAAATCAGGCTGGTCGTGGAAAACACCTGTCTTTCAGGTCCTGATGCTCAGCTATAAACCCAACCACGTGATTGCGGTTTTGCCCCCTGAACATGTTGTGGCGACACCCAATGAACGTATCACTGTGAACTCTGACGTGATCCGCTCTAGCATCAAGTTTGACGCAGGTACGGACCTCGCGCTGAATGCGCTAACAGGGGAAATGTCGAATGTCTCGTTGACCTCTACCAAAGGCTGGACCTCCGAACTCAAGACCGCAAAGCTGGCGACACGCCAAACAGCGGGCCAAGAAAACTCCCACGACATCTTCTTTCAAGCGGATGGTGTGAAACCCGCGCGCATCTTTACGAAACTAATTGACCCTGACAGCCAACTCCCCGACGTTTTCGACACCATGCGCGTGGACGTAACCGCAGGTTTTGACGCCCCTTGGGACCGCCATGCGGTGGAAGGAAAGAAGCCCGAAATCACAGCGCTAACCGTCAAAGACGTCTCTGCGACATGGGGCGAAATGAGCTTTGAGGCCACGGGTGATGTCACCTTTGACGCCGCTGGAACGCCAACAGGTAAGATTTCGGTTCGGGCGAAAAACTGGAAAGATATGATCACGCTCGGCGTTAGCGCGGGCGCGATCCCGGCGGAAATGCAAAGCACATTGGAAGGCGGCCTTGGTCTGTTGGCGCGTCTGTCTGGCAACCCCGATACAATCGACGCGCCATTGTCGTTTAAGAACGGATTTATCTCGCTCGGTCCGATCCCGATTGGCCGCGCACCAGCCATTCGGTTTAACCCTTAGGCCTATTTGCAGTAGGTCCCGCCACCACGATGCTGCGCCACATCAAAATGGAAATGGTCCTGATGAAAACGGTTTGCGTTTGGGCCAAGCACAGTTTTGAACGGCCCGCAGGCGGTTTTGTGTAGTTGTTTCAGTACACTCCCTTTGGAGCGGCTCCGCCAATCGCGCAACACGGATAGGGTCGTGCCGTCTTTTAGAACAAATCCCGCGATATCAAGTGCGTTGCCTTTTGCGTGCTCGGACAAACGCCCGTTTTTGGCACTATTGCGGTTGCGGCACGCATACCCGCCGATCACTTGTACCTTGGCCAACCCACCACCTTTACGACCCACCGCAGGTTTCGCGCTCTTTTGAACCCATTTGTAAAACGCTGTGGCCGTATTACAACCAATAGACACCTCGCGCGTCATCTTCACGCCGTCCACTTCGGTCAGTTTTACGGGGTTCTTAACCCCACATCCGCCTTTGCCAGAAATCCGTTTTACGTGATAGCCGCGCAAGCCGTTGATTCCACAGACAGACCCCTTCTTCTTGTAGCGCACTGGCTTTTCGGCACGGCGCGATTTTTTAGGCTGCAACAGGGCTGTTCTCAATTTGCGCGGCCGCTTTTTGGGGCGCAAGGACTTGGCTACGGCAAGGGGGCTGGTGACGGTCACAACGCCCGTTTGCGTTTGGGCGACGACGTTTTTCAGGGGCGAGGTTTTCGTCACTTTGCGCGCGCTGATGTCAGCAGCAATGGTTTGCTCTACCACAACCTTTTGCACCGCAGAATGCGTGGCAGACGCCCCGCGTTTGGGCCGAACTTTGGGACGCAAAGAAACAAAAGGTGCAGCAGTTTTGGTAAATTTCGACTCAATCGCAGCAGGACGCAGAACCGGGCGCAGTGATGTATCAACCGCTTGCGCAGCCGCGATGCTTGGCCCAAAGGCTAGTAGCACACCCATCACAATGCCCCCAAAACGCATTTAGCTGTCCTTTTTCCCTGCGCGACCAAAATCATCCGCTGCCGTATCGTGACCCGCTTCAATGATGCCACGCCGAATGGCGCGTGTGCGGGTGAAATGTTCGAACAATTGTTCTCCGTCTCCACGCCGAATGGCCCGTTGCAGATCGAACAGCTCTTCCGTGAAGCGCCCTAAAACATCTAACGTGGCTTCTTTGTTGTTCAAAAACACATCGCGCCACATGGTTGGATCAGACGCCGCAATCCGTGTGAAATCGCGAAAACCACCTGTGGAAAATTCGATGACTTCTTTATCTGTCACACGTTCCAGATCATCGGCCACACCCACCATTGTGTAGGCAATCAAATGGGGCACGTGACTTGTCACCGAGAGCACCAAATCATGACGTTCAGGTTCCATCACATCAACCTTCGCACCGAGCCGTTCCCAATAAGTGCGCAGCTTAGCCACTTCACCTGTGTCCGCATCACCAACAGGTGTCAGGATCGTCCACTTACCGTCAAACAGCTCCGTAAAGCCTGCGTTTGGGCCTGAATTTTCTGTGCCTGCAATCGGATGCGCGGGAATGAAATGCACACCTTCGGGAATATGTTCGCCTACCATATCGATGACTTTGGCTTTAACCGAGCCCACGTCGGAAACCACGGTCCCTGCTTTCAGCGCAGGCGCGATCTCTGCGGCTACATCCCCCATCACGCCAACAGGCACACAAAGGACAACCAAATCCGCATCCGCCACGGCCTCAGCCGCCGTATCACAAACCGCGTCCACCAGACCGAGCTTCAGCGCAGTGTTCCGCGTTTCGCTTGACCGTGCATGGCCGACGATTTGGCTTGCCAGTCCCGCGCGTTTCATCGCCAGCCCCATGGACCCGGCAATCAAGCCAAGGCCAATCAGCGCAACTTTGTCATAAATCTGTGTCACGCCTCAACCCAACTCTCTTTGAACTCTTGCAGCACTTGAACCACACGTTTGCAATCCGCACCTTTGCCCACAGTAATCCGCAGGCACTCTGACAGACCATAGCTTTTCACCGCCCGCACAATCAGCCCTGCATCGCCAAGCGCTTTATCCGCTGCATCGGCCTCTGTTTCCGATCCAAATCGTGCCAGCACAAAATTTGTCTGGCTCGCGTCACAGGCAATGCCCATTCCCAACAGCTTTTCACGCAAGAACTCCGCCCATTGCGCGTTCGTTTCACGGCACTTCTGCGTGTAATCCACATCGCGAACGGCTGCTTCGCCTGCCGCCAAAACACTGGCGTTCACGTTGAACGGCCCCCGCATGCGGTGCAGTGTGTTCACGATCTCCGCTGGGCCGTATCCCCAGCCAAGCCGCAGGCCGCCCAGCCCATAAATTTTCGAAAACGTGCGCGTCATGAACACATTCTCGCGCTCCTCGACCAGACTTGCGTGCCCATCAAAGCCCTCAACGAACTCCGCATAAGCCCCGTCGAGCACCAACAAAGTGTGGTCGGGCAACCCGTCAGCCAATCGCGCCACGTCATCATCAGAGATCATGGTCCCCGTTGGATTGTTTGGATTGGCAATAAACACCAGCTTTGTCTTCTCATTCGCAGCCGCCAACAGCGCATCCACATCCGTGCGCCGCTCCTTTTCAGGAACCGCCACAGGGGTCGCACCCGCACCTTGTGCGCAAAGTTTGTACATTAGGAAGCCATGTTCGGTGAACAGAACCTCATCGCCTTGCCCTGCATAGGCCTGACACAGAAACGAGATCAGTTCGTCTGACCCGTTAGAACAGATCACCCGATCCGCATCGACGCCATGTACTTCGGCAATGGCCATGCGCAGTTCAGTATGATCGCCAGACGGATACACATGCAATTCACCGGCCATCGCGCGATAGGCTTGCTTGGCGGCTTCGGACGGCCCCCAAGGATTTTCATTGCTCGACAGCTTGATCGTGTTGGATTGCCCTTTGATGTGGCCTTTGCCGCCCACATAAAGCTCGATATCCATCACCCCTGGCTGTGGTTTAATGCGCGTCGTCATCTGTCTTCCCTCAAAGTCTGCGCGATATGTAGCGCCGCAGCCCCGCCCTTGAAAGAGTTAATAGAACGTCTGCGGATCAATATCGATGCTAACACGCACATTGGTGGGCGGCTTTATGCTCGCGTACCAAGCGGACAGTGCGGGTTGGATCACCACACCTTTTGCCGCCTTCACCAAAATCCGCACGCGATGCCGCCCCCGCACCCTTGCAATCGGCGCTGGCGCGGGACCGAAAATCTCTGCTTTGATACGGTGCAACGGTTCTGCATTGCGCACCATGTATTGCGCCACATCGAACACCTGTGCGAGGTCTGGACCACTCACGACAATCCCCGCCATCCGCCCATAAGGCGGCACACCTGCCATCTCGCGCTGTGCGGCTTCTGCGGCCCAGAACTCCTCTTCCTCACCCGACAAGATCGCTTGAATAACAGGGTGTTCCGGTTGCAACGTCTGAATATACGCCGTCCCCTTTTTGTCGGCCCGTCCAGCCCGCCCTGCCACCTGTCGGATCAACTGAAACGTCCGTTCCGCCGCCCGCAGATCAGACCCTTGCAAACCAAGATCCGCATCGATCACGCCAACACAGGTCAACAGCGGAAAGTTATGCCCCTTCGCCACCAACTGCGTGCCGATAATAATGTCGGCTTCCCCTTCTGCGATGGACCTGATCCGCTCTTTCAAACTCCGCGCGGATAGGTGCATGTCTGATGAAAGCACTGAAATCTTCGCCCCTTCAAACCGCGCCTCAGCTTCCTCTGCCAACCGTTCGACCCCAGGACCAACAGCAGCAAGTTTGCCCTCAACCTCACACGATGGGCATTTCTCGGGCATTGGCTTTGTCTCACCGCATTGGTGACACATCAATCGCCCGTGAAAACGATGTTCAACCATCCTCGCATCGCAATCATCGCAGCCAATTTGAAACCCACAGGCCCGACACACTGTCACAGGCGCATAGCCGCGACGGTTCAAAAACAGCAAGGACTGTTCACCAACATCGAGCCGCGCAAACACCTCCCGCGCCAAGGTCTTGGAAATCCAGCGACCTGTGTCCAGCTCATCACCGCGCAGATCAATCGGCTTCATCTCGGGCAATTCCGCCGCCCCAAACCGCTGCGCCAAATCGTGGCGTTCAT
>CALLAV010000176.1 GCA_938001995.1 uncultured Amylibacter sp.
CGAAGCGGGCGATCAATCAGGGATCACGTTTGGCCGCTGGGTTTTAAGGCGTCACTTTCCACTATCAAAGACGAGTTTTGCAGCCAGTCCACCAAAGACAATGCCCAAGAAATATCTTGAGTATCTTGTAAAACTCGACCCACTTTTTGAAAGCGATCGCACGGACCCTGCCAGCCATATGACCACGCCGTGAACAGCAAAATCTATGAATAGAAAGACGCTGGCGAGCACCAAAATCTGAAATGCGACTGCGCCTTTTTCGGGATCGAGGAACTGCGGGAAGAGTGCGAGGTAAAACAATGCCACTTTGGGATTTAGGACGTTTGAGAAAAACCCCTGCCTAAAGATCACGAACATGGACAGGCGATGGGTCTGCGTTGATTGCGAAGAACTGTGATCACGAGACGTAAATGCCTGCCATGCAAGGTACAGCAAATAGGCCGCGCCGAGGTATCTGACCATATCGTAGGCGTAAGGCACAGCGAGGAACAGTTGTGACAGGCCGAGCGCAAGAATTATTGCGTGAAAGGCGGACCCTGCGGATACACCGACCTGTGTTACAAATCCTGCCATTCTGCCTTGGGCCGCACTTCTAGCTGCAACCAAAATCATGTCGGGGCCGGGCGTAATGGCGAGCGCGAAGCTGGCCGCGCTAAACAGAATAAGTGTTTGGAAATCTATCATCTGTAGCCTCGCTTTGGTTGCCTTCACAACCTTTGCTGGAACTTGGGCAAAACTCAATAGGGCGGCTGTTTGTGTAAGTGGTCTGATGGAGCGCAAGCCGTAGAAACTCGACTTTCAAAAAAAAAGGGCGCCCCGTTTGGAGCGCCCTTTGTTGTTTTAATTGGAGCGGGCTTTGTTTGCGGCGATGATGCCGTAGACCCAGATTGCGATCAGAACCACCGCGAAGATCACGATGGGCATTTGTGGTGCACCCGACGCAAAGTTGTCGACGATGTCGCCGACGTCACGGCCAATCCAGCCGACCAGTGTGGCGATGTAAGCGATTGGGCTTTTGAGCAAAATCGCAACGATGGCGGCAAAAGCGAGGCCAAGATTACGGCCACCCCATGATGGGCCCATAAAGTCTTCCATGCCATTACCGACCATGGCCATGCCACCCGACATAAAGCTGAGAAGGATGATCAGAATCATTACGATTGTGAGCCAGAGTGGAATTCCTGCAGTTTTCATAGTGTGTCCCCTGTTAGAGTTTTGTGTAGTTCTGCGGGACTTATACGGGGGGCCATAGCCATTCCGTCGATAAAAACTGAATAGTTTTTAAAGAAAAAGGGCGCCCCGATGGAACGCCCTTCTGTATTCGTGTCGCTGACGCTTACGCGTCGAACCACCAACGTTCGCAGAGGCGGGAACCGTCCATCTGGAAGTTGTTACCCACAGCTTCTGCGTGCTTCAGCTTGGTTGAGTGCGCATCGACATAGTTTGCGTACATCGGAACAACTGTCCCGCCCTCGGAAGAGCAGAGCATTTGCATTTCGGTATACATGTCTTTGCGTTTCGCGCTGTCGAGTTCTGCACGTGCAGTCAAAAGCAGCTCTTGGAAGCGTGCATTTTCCCAGCTTGTGTCGTTCCATGGCACACCAGATTCATATGCCGTGGAGAACATCCAATCTTCGGTCGCACGACCGGACCAGTAACAAGCACACCAAGGCTTTTTCAGCCAAACGTTGGACCAGTAGCCATCATCAGGCTCTTGCACCACGTTGATTTCGATGCCAGCCGCCTTAGCGGATGCTTGATACAACTGCGCCGCGTCAATCGCACCAGGGAAGGCAGCGTTTGCAGCGGAGAGGTTTACCTTGAGGCCGTCCATGCCTGCTGCTTTCAGCAGGGATTTGGCTTTTTCAGGATCATAGTCGTTCTGTGGCAGATCAGCCGCGTAGAACTGGTTTGCAGGACCGATTGGGTGGTCGTTTGCAACAGCGCCGTGACCCAGAAGGATCTTGTCCACCATTTCCTGACGGTTGATCGCATGCTTCAGTGCTTGGCGCACTTGCAGGTTATCAAATGGTGCAACGTTGGTCAGCATTGGCAATGTGTAATGCTGGTTACCTGTGACCTCGAAGATCTCTACGTTCGGGTTCGCATTGTAAAGCGCTTCTGCCTTCGTATCGACGCGGTTAATCGCATCAACCTGACCTGTCATCATAGCCGTTTGACGAGCGTTTGAATCGTTGATCGCGATGGCTTCGATGCTGTCAAAGTGACCAGCGTCGTCGCCTTTGTAGTGACCTGCAACACGGGACACCACGCAGCGCACACCTGGATCAAAGCTCTCAACCTTGTAAAGGCCCGTACCATTACCAGATGCAATCGCTTCGGATTCTGCGCCTGCTGGGTACATCAGGATGTGATAGTCGGACAGCAGATACGGGAAGTCGGCGTTGCCCGCTTTCAGAGTCAGAACAACCTGATGGTCGTTCATTTTCTTCATGTCTACAACAGCTTCAACGATTGGTTTCGCAGCAGATTTTGCACCGTCGGCTGTGTGCATTTGCAAGGACGCAATCATGTCGTCCGCACCAAATGGTTTACCGTCGTGGAACGTTACGCCCTTACGCAGGTTGAACGTCCAGGTTTTCGCATCAGCAGATGCTTCCCAGCTTTCGGCCAATTCGCCCTTGAGCGAGCCATCTGCTGCGATTTCTGTCAGACAGTCAAACACAGCGCCGTGACCCATTACGATCATAAAGCTGTCAGAGTGCGTGCGGCCATCCCAGCTGTCGGATGTGTTTGCACCCGCAAGACCAAGACGAAGCGTGCCGCCTTTTTTCGGGCCGTGGCCCGCAGCCATTGCTGGTTTAACTGTGGCTGCTACGATACCAGCGGCAGCGCCGGCCTTAAGCAAACCACGTCGGTTCATGTTAAAAGTCATACTATACTCCCTAGTTAGTGACATGTGCTGGAGAACCCAGCGATTGATAAGGAATGGTCCCTCATTCAAATGGTTGATTGCGCGATTATATCTTCGCGCTTGCGGCGTCTCCGATGTTGTCGACACCTCGTTCGTCGAGCAGATTTGTCAGCCAATCCGGATCCATTTCTGGAACGGATGACAGCAACAAGTCTGTGTATGGGTGGTGTGGTGGTTGGAACATTTCGACCTTCGGCCCCTGTTCGATCACTTTGCCTTCTTTCATTACAACAACTTCGTCTGCGATGGATTTCACCGTCGCCAAATCGTGCGTAATGAACATATAGCTGAGTCCAAGGGTATCTTGCAAATCAGCGAGCAAGCGCAGAATGCCTTCGGCGACCAATTGATCGAGCGCGGATGTCACCTCGTCGCAGATGATAAACTTGGGCTCCGCCGCCAAAGACCGCGCAATTCCGACACGTTGTTTTTGCCCGCCAGACAGTTCGGACGGCAAGCGATCGATGTATTGGGACGGTTCCAGTTCGATCTGTTCGAGCAGTTGTTCAACCCGTTTGCGTTTTTCTGCACCTTTCAGACCCATGTAGAATTCCACTGGGCGGCCGATGATTTCGCCGATCTTTTTGCGTGGGTTCAAGGCTGTGTCTGCCATTTGATAGATCATCTGCGCTTGGCGCAGCTGTCCCCGATTGCGTTGGCGATAATCGAGCGGCAGGTTTTCCCCGTCAAACTGGATCACACCTTTGGTGGGTGGCAGCAGGCCCGTAATACAGCGGGCGGCAGTGGATTTACCCGACCCTGATTCACCCACGACTGCAACGGTGCGACCTGGATGAATATCAAACGAGATATCATGCAGCACAGGCACTTTGCCGTAAGCAGCGGAAACGTTTTGCACGGACACGACGGGTGTGCTGTTTATCGCAACAGGCGCTTTCAGGTCCCGCTGAAAGCTGCGCACAGCCCAAAGAGATTTGGTATATTCCTCTTTTGGGTTCGAAAGCATGCTGCGTGTTTCGGATTCTTCGACTTCATCGCCGCGCAACAACACCTTAATGCGATCTGCCATTTGTGCCACAACTGCCAAATCATGTGTGATGTAAATCGCAGCCGTGTTGAATTGTTCAACGATGTCACGGATCGAAGCGAGCACCTCGATCTGTGTTGTCACATCAAGCGCAGTGGTGGGTTCGTCAAAGATGATCAAGTCAGGACGGCACGACATGGCCATTGCGGTCATGGCCCGTTGCAGCTGGCCGCCTGATACTTGGTGCGGATAGCGAAAGCCGATTTCTTCTGGGTTTGGAAGACGCAGGCGATTGTACAGATCCATCGCGTCTTCTTCGGATTCAGATTTGGAATAGACACCGTGTTGGGTTGGCGCCTCTGTGTGTTGGTCGATGATGCGATGCGCTGGGTTAAAGCTGGCGGCGGCAGATTGTGCCACATAAGCGATACGTTTGCCCAGCAAAGAGCGCTTGGTTGCGGCGTCAGCTGTGACCAGATCTATGCCGTCAAAAACAACGGAACCACCAGAAATACGGCACCCATCGCGGGTAAAACCCATGGACGCGAGGCCGACAGTAGATTTGCCAGCACCCGATTCACCGATCATGCCGAGGACTTCGCCTTTGCGCAGATCAAAAGATGCGCCGTTGATGATGGGGTTCCACGTTTCATCGGAACGCCCTTCGATTTTCAGATCTTTTACAGACAGGAGAATTTCTTGTTCTGACATGTCGATTATTCCTTCAAGCCTGATGATCTGTGCAGCATCCAATCCACGAGGAAGTTCACCCCGACGGTCAGAAGCGCGATAGCGCCAGCGGCCATCAGCGGCAGCGCTGCGTTCAATGGCAAGAACTGTGCATAGTTCAAGAAACCAGACAGATCGCGCACCATAGTACCCCAGTCTGCCAGCGGTGGTTTGATCCCAATGCCAAGGAAGGACAACGACGCGATTGTCAGGAACACGAAACAGAAGCGCAGACCAAATTCGGCAAGCAGCGGCGCATAAGCGTTTGGCAAGATTTCCTTAAAGATGAGGTAAGGCAGCGTTTCACCGCGCAGCTTAGCGGCTTCGATATAATCCATAACCACGATGTTGATGCCAACCGCACGCGACAGACGAAACACGCGTGTGCTGTCGAGAACCGCAATGATGATGACCATGTAGACCATCACAAGCACGTTGTTTGTACCCGCCCAAGCCGTTGCAATAGTCATCAACAGCAATGCAAAAATCAGCTGCGGGATCGCCATCAGCGCATCCACGGTCCGCGAACAGATCTGATCCATCCAGCCGCCTTTGACGGCTGCAAGAAAGCCGAAGGTCGTGCCAATCAGAAACGCCAAACAGGTTGTGACAAAGGCAATTCCAACTGTGTTTTGAGCGCCGTAAATCAAACGGGACAGAATATCACGACCAATTTGGTCCGTACCAAGCAAATACGCAGGATCACCACCCATGGCAGGATCGCCACCTGGTACAACGTTTGCGTTGCCCACGATTTCCTCTTGGCCGTAAGGTGCAATCACACCCGCAAAGATGGACACGATCGCATAAAGAACGATGATCATAATTCCAAACGCAGCCGTCACTGGCATTTGGCGAAAGGCCTTCTTTGTACCTTCAGTGCCAATCAGGCGACCAAGAAAGCGGAAAATATAGGCCGCCACCGCGAAAATGATGATGCCATGTACCGCGACAAGGAAGAAGAAATATTTGTTCGCGGCTGGCCCTTCAGCCAATTGCGCTTGGATATAGGTGTAGACCACCCAAGCAATCGCGAATGCGCCAATGGCAAAACCAATGGCCACACCACCTGGCATGTCGCGAAAGTAAGGTTTGTTGTTCGTGACCTTGCGACCGACTAAGCGGAACAAGAAACCTGCACCAGCCAAGGCAAGACCGTAACCGATAAGGGTCACGACAATATTGAAGAACGTGGGTTCGAGAGGAAACATGTATACGATCCTTACTTCGGATGCCGCAAGCGCGGGTTAGAGAGGATCGACATAATGTCGGCGATAAGGTTCAGCAGGATATAAGCCGCTGCAAACAACAGACAGCAGGCTTGTACCACTGGGATGTCACGGATTTTAACGCTGTCCACGAACAACTGGCCGATGCCAGGATAGACGAACACAACCTCGATAACGACCACACCTGTAATCAGGTAAGCAAGGTTCAAAGCAACCACGTTGATAATCGGCGCAAGCGCGTTTGGCAGCGCGTGGCGCACGATAACCCGCATGGGCGAGATACCCTTAAGGCGGGCCATTTCAATATACGGCGACGCCAGCAAATTGATAATTGCAGCCCGTGTCATCCGCATCAACTGCGCGGTCACTGCCAGCGTCAAGGTCAGCGCAGGAAGCAACGTCTTTTGCAACCGTTCACTGAACGCCATTCCGTCGTAAATGTTAGACAGAGACGGGAGGATCGGGTTCAAGAACGCTAAGAACAAAATCAAGATGTAGGCGAGGAAGAACTCTGGCGAGGAAATCGCAGAAAGGGTCGTGACGTTCACTGCGCGGTCATAAACGGAGTTACGATACAGCGCTGCAAGGATACCAAGGGTCAACGCCAATGGGATGGCGATGGCAGCAGCAACGCCCGCAAGGAACAGTGTATTTTTGAAACGCGGGGCGATTTGGGCGGCAACGGATTCAATCCCGCCTTTACCCGTATCGGACCCTGCAAAGGACGACATGTTCGCTTGTGCAAAACTGGTTCCGAAATCACCCGTAAGAACACCACCAAGCCAGCTAAAGTATCTAGAGAATGGGTTCTTATTCAAACCAAGGTCTTCGCGTATAGAGGCGACGGCTTCGGGGGTTGCACCTTGTCCAAGGATTGCTTCGGCAAAGTCACCTGGAAGAGCATTCACTGAGGCAAAGATAAGCACGGACACGACGAGTAGAGTCAAAAGGCCAAGGCCCAGACGTTGTAGGATAATCCCTAATACGGAATTCACACCTATCTCCCTATTTTACTTTTTCGTTTTTATTGGTCAGGCCCTTCCCTGACGAGAGTTTAGGTTACGGGTATCGCAACGCATTGCAAGTGACTCGGCTAAGTTTCGTCGGAATTAACGAGGCAACCTTTCGGAAAACCTAAAAAAAGGGCAGTGCAGATACAGGCATAACCCTAAGAAAGTTCATCCATTATCGTGACAAGTGCGGATGAAATGCCAGGTTCCGAAAGGGAATGGCCAGCGGACGGAATCGTTATAAGACGCGATGCAGGCCAGTGTTCATGCAGTCGAAACGCAGTGTGTGGCGGACAAATCATGTCATATCGGCCCTGAACGATAGACCCAGGAATCTGTTCAAGCTTGCCAATATCCTTAAAGATTTGTCCGTCTTCGCGCAGGAATCCCGCGTTCCTGAAATAGTGGTTTTCGATCTTTGCAAAGGCCAGCGCATAAGATGCTGGAACCGTTCCTCGATTGGACGATTGTTCCAGGGATGCCAATGCGCTTTCCCATTCTGTCCATGCCCGCGCAAAACGGATTTGGATGTCTTCGTTGTCAGATTCCAGCCGCCTTGCGTAGGCTTCTATAATGTCGCCTTGCTCTTCGGCAGGCAGAAGGCCCGCAAAGTGATCCCATTCGTCTGGAAAGAACGCCGCCGCGCCACCGCCGTAAAACCACTTCAGTTCCGCTTGGGTCATCATAAAGACACCGCGCAACACAAGATGCTTCACACGGTTCGGGTGCGTCTGTGCATAAACCAACGCCAATGTGGCGCCCCATGATCCACCAAAGACGATCCATTCGTTGATGCCCAGCTCTGTTCGGATCAATTCGATGTCCGCGACAAGGTCCCACGTCGTATTGTCCTTGATCGATGCATGTGGACGAGAACGCCCACAGCCGCGCTGATCAAACAGAATGACGCGGTAAATGTCTGGATGAAAGAACCGCCGCATTCCAGGGGAACACCCACCGCCCGGCCCGCCATGCAAAACCACAACCGGGATACCATTCGGGTTTCCACATTCTTCAACGTACAGCACATGGTTCCCTGAAACCGCCAGCATACGGTAGTTGTAGGGCTGGATCACAGGATAGAGCGGACGGGATGCGCCAATTTGGCTCTCGGAATTTCGCATGTGTGGTCTATATAAAGTTGCAGTTGGGTTGCCCAACTGTGGCAGTTTGAGAAAGTGAGCGCAATGGCGGGACCGACAACAGTAGACGCGGGCGAGATTGCAAAGTTCGAAGCGATGGCGGCGGAATGGTGGGATGAAAGCGGCAAGTTCAAGCCGCTGCACATGCTGAATCCCTGTCGCTTGGAATATATCGTGGATCAATTGACGGCCGAGTTCGGTCGTGATCGCGATGCGCTGGATAGCCTGAAAGGTCTGCGGATTTTGGACATTGGTTGCGGTGGTGGCTTGCTGTCCGAACCAATGGCACGTCTGGGCGCGACTGTGGTAGGCGCTGACGCGGCGGCTGGGAACATTCCTGTGGCGCGCGTTCATGCAGAACAGATGGGCCTCGATATCGACTATCGCCACACAACAGCCGAAGCATTGGCAGAGGCAGGCGAGCAGTTTGATGCCGTCTTAAACATGGAAGTCGTAGAACACGTGGCCGATCCACAGGCGTATCTAGATGCGTGTCAGGCGCTGCTGAAACCAGGTGGAATCATGATCTGTTCTACGTTGAACCGAAACCCCAAGAGTTTTTTGATGGGAATCATAGGCGCGGAATACGTGATGCG
>CALLAV010000177.1 GCA_938001995.1 uncultured Amylibacter sp.
TTTGAAAATGCCATTGTGATCAATTCGGCCATCGGCGGTTCGACCAACGCACCAATTCACCTAAACGCCATTGCGCGTCATTTGGATGTGCCCCTTGATAACCAAGATTGGCAGGACATCGGCCACAAGATTCCCCTAATGGTGAACCTGCAACCCGCAGGCGAATACCTAGGCGAAGATTACCACCGTGCAGGCGGCGTGCCCGCCGTCACGGGAGAGTTGATCCGCGCAGGCCTGTTACCCCATCCTGATGTGATGACAGCAAACGGCAAAACCATGGCCGAAAACTGTGGGTCCGTTGAAATTGAAAACACAGATGTGATCTGGCCCGTATCAGCACCCATGGTGCAAGAGGCTGGCTTTATCAATCTGACAGGCAACATTTTTGACAGCGCAATCATGAAAACTTCGGTAATTTCCGAAGAATTCCGCACGCGGTATCTGGAAAACCCTGATGATCTGAACGCTGTCGAAGGCACGGCCATTGTGTTTGATGGGCCAGAGCATTTCCACAAAATGATCGACGATCCGGCGCTCGGTATCACCGAAAATTCTATGCTGTTCATGCGCGGCGCGGGCCCGCTTGGTTATCCAGGTGGGGCCGAGGTCGTGAACATGCGCGCGCCAAGTTATCTGTTGAAAAAGGGGATCACCTCCCTGCCCTGTATTGGCGACGGGCGTCAATCTGGTACTTCTGGCTCTCCGTCTATTCTGAACGCCTCGCCCGAGGCAGCGGCAGGTGGAAACCTTGCCATTCTGCAAAACGGCGATCCTGTGCGCATTGATCTGAACACCTGCACCGTGACCCTGTTAGTTACGGAGGCAGAAATCACTGCGCGTCATGATGCGTTGCAAGCGGCAGGCGGCTACGACAGCCCAGACAGCCAATCCCCGTGGCAACAATATTTCCGCGAACTGGCAGAGCCGTTTTCAAAAGGCATGACACTGCGTGGCGCCACAAAATACCAAAAGATTGCGCAAAAGCATTTGCCACGAAACAACCACTAACGCCAAATGGCGTTCGACAGACATGGGGGTCAGAAATGTCAGTTGAAAAAGTAAACACACTGGTCGTGGGCGGCGGCCAAGCAGGGATAGCAGCAAGCGAACACCTGACCAACAACGGCATTTCGCATCTTGTTCTAGAACGAGACCGCATCGCAGAACGCTGGCGCACCGCACGCTGGGATTCGCTGGTGGCAAACGGCCCCGCGTGGCACGATCGCTTTCCAAACATGGAATTTCAAAGCTGCGGCCCAGACGGATTTCCAGGCAAAGAGGACGTTGCAGACTATTTCGTCGATTACGCCGCGCAAATAAACGCGCCAATCAAAACAGGTGTAGAAGTCACCAAGGCCGAACGCATTGAAAACGGCACCCGTTTCCGTATCGAAACATCGGGTGGCATGATCGAGGCTGATAACATCATTGCCGCCACAGGTCCGTTCCAAAAACCCGTCTATCCACCCATTATCCCGCACAGCGACGATGTGCTGCAAATCCACTCCAATACCTACTACAACCCTGACCAATTGCCAAAAGGCGCGGTGCTTGTGGTCGGCGCAGGATCATCAGGCGCGCAAATCGCCGAAGAGCTGATGACTGCAGGGCGCAAAGTATATCTGTCGGTCGGACCACATGACCGCCCACCCCGCGCTTACCGCAATCGAGATTTTGTTTGGTGGTTGGGTGTGTTGGGGAAATGGGATCTGCAAACGCCTAGTCCTGGCACAGAACACGTCACCATTGCTGTCAGCGGCGCAAATGGTGGGCGCACGGTTGATTTCCGACGATTTGCGTCCAAAGGCATGACCCTTGTTGGAATGACCCAAAAGGTTGAAAACGGCGTCCTACATTTCGCTGGTGATTTGCAAACAAATGTCGCGAACGGGGACGCGAACCTCGCATCACTGCTTGACGAAGCCGATGCCTACGCCGCACAAAACGGACTCGATCTACCCCAAGACCCCGAAGCGCGAAAAAAATGGCCTGATCCAGAGTGCCTGACAGATCCTATTCGAAAGCTGAACCTGCAAGAGGCCGGCGTGACGTCTGTGATTTGGGCTACGGGGTATGTGCAAGAATATGATTGGCTGTTGGCAGATGTCTTTGACGAAACAGGCAAACCCCAGCACAAACGCGGTGTCACCGATCAACGGGGCGTCTATTTCCTTGGCCTACCATGGCAATCACGCCGAGGTTCATCGTTTATCTGGGGCGTTTGGCACGACGCGAAATTCGTGGCCGACCACATCGCCACTCAACAAACCTATCGCGATTACCGACCAAGCATCGAAGACTAATACAGCGAGCATCTGCAGGGAACTCAGTGATTGTTCCAATCACTTGCCTCTTTTCTTGGGGCAGCGTCCCGGCTTTTGTAAAACAAAAAGCCCGTGGCGGAGAGACAGGGATTCGAACCCTGGGAGGCTCTCACCTCAACGGTTTTCAAGACCGCCGCATTCGACCACTCTGCCACCTCTCCGCATTTCGGGTGCTTGCTGTCGCGTGCTGGGATTTCGTAATTGCGCAGCGCCAAAACTGCAAGCCTCTTTTTTCAAAACCTAACACAGAGCGTCACGCGCGACTTTCCCGATGAGCAACACACTGCCTGTATTTCAAGCACGCGCCATTAACAGGGTTCCAAAGCACCGCCTTATGTGCTTAGAGTAACGCAAATCCACAACATAGTGGAACAAAGGCAGAGCATAGGCGAAACTTTTAGCGACATCGGCATAAGATCGATACGCCAAAAGCGCGGTACAGGAGACAGGCCCCATGGGAATTGGTACGGTATTTACAGCCACTGGTAAGGTGGGCGTAGTTTTGATTGCTGGTTTGATGCTGGCAGGCTGCGAAGAAGGCTTTGAGGGCTTTAATTTCGGCAAAGGCAAAAACGCCGATACCGACACGTCTGAACCTGTCGCAGGCGCTGGCAACAAAATTAAACTGGTGGAACGCGACGTCGAAGCACCAGAAGTATTCGAAAAGAACGAAAACGCTTTGTGGGACGGTCGCCCGTCACTTGGTGGTGTTTGGGTGGCGCATCCAGACAGCAAACAGCCTGAACGCGTGATCATCCGAAACGAAGCGAACAACAAGTTTGTGATTGGCGCTTTGTTCCGTCGTGAACGCGACAACCCTGGCCCATCTTTGCAACTGTCTTCTGACGCTGCGAATGAATTGGGCGTTCAAGCGGGATCACCAACTAAGCTGCGCGTCACGGCCTTGCGTCGTGAAACAGTGAATGAAACACCAGTGGCCGAGGATGTGAAACCAAACGTCACCGAAAACGTGGCTGCGACTACGCTAGAAGGTGCCCCGTCCACGGACGGCAGTTTAGAAGCAAAAATCCTTGCCTCTGTAGCCGAAGCGGAAAACAAACCGACGCCGAAACCAGCAGCAACACCCGTTGCGAAACCGGCAGCATCAAAGAACGCCAAATTCGTTCAGATCGGTTTCTTTAGTGTTGAAAGCAACGCAAACGCGAATGTGAAAAAGATGAAAGCCAACGGTATTCCTGCGCAAGTTGTGAAATCCGAGAGCAAAGGCAAGACCTTTTGGCGTGTGATTGCAGGCCCAGCCAGCAGCGCATCTGAACAGCGTCAACTTTTGAATATGGTCAAAGGGCAAGGCTTCGCCGACGCCTATCTTGTGAAGGGCTAACCCCTTCCCTTAAACCGCACGCTTGGCTAAGGTCAGGGCAACCTGAACGGGGTGCTTTGCTCAACCGCAAATCGCCCTCCCCCTAGTCGGAGCGCCACATGCGGCTTGCACAAATCCTTACGGGCGTCATGGTCTGGCTTTTCGCCAGCCTGCCCGTTTCTGCCTTTGACACCATTGCACGGTCCGCCCTCGTTCTGGATCAAACCAGCGGCACGATTCTGTTGGCAAAAAACCAAGATCAACCCGTTCCTCCCGCATCAATGTCTAAGCTGATGACCCTGAACATGCTGTTTGAGGCGTTGCAGGACGGGCGTATCAACCTTGATACCAAATTCACCGTGTCCAAAAAGGCGTCTGAAAAGGGCGGTTCCAAGATGTTCGTCAAACAGGGCGAGCGGGTGAGCGTTGAAAACCTGATCCGTGGTATCATCGTACACTCTGGCAATGATGCCTGCATCGTCGTGGCAGAAAACCTTGCGGGCTCTGAAGCGGACTTTGCCCGCATCATGACGGCGCGTGCCCGCAAATTGGGCATGAACGAAAGCACATTTGCAAATGCCACAGGCTGGCCAGACCCAAACCACCGCATGAGCGCACGTGATTTGGTTGCCCTTGCCAATCGCCTGATGACGCAATTCCCTGAATACTACGGTTATTTTCAGGAGCGGACATTCACTTGGGCGGGCATCACACAAAACAACCGCAACCCGCTGCTGGGCCTTGGTCTTGGCGCGGATGGGTTAAAAACAGGCCACACAAGCGAAGCTGGCTACGGGCTTGTGGGAACAGCACGACAGGACGATCGCCGCATTATTCTGGTGGTGAACGGGCTAGAAAGCTCGACCGAACGCGCCGCAGAAGCAGAGCGTTTGATGAACTGGGCGTTTCGCCAATTCGCACAGGAGACCCTGATCAAAGCGGGAAAGAACGTCGCCCAGGCAGAAGTCTGGCTGGGCGAGACAAACACTGTGGGGCTGGAGGTTGCCGATGATATCTCTGCGCTCGTACCTTATTCCGCACGCGACGACATCAAAATGTCTGTAACCTACGAGGGCCCTGTGAATGCACCAATTGCCAAAGGCGATGAGTTGGGCGTGTTGAACATAGATATCCCAGGCCTGCCTTCGCAAAGCTATCCAGTTTTTGCGTCTGCGGATGTGGGGGCTGGCGGTGTGATGAAACGCTTGCGTGCCTCTGCCGACAAACTGATGAAGGCCATTAATTAAGTGTCACAAGGTCTGTTTATTACGTTCGAGGGCATTGATGGTTCGGGCAAATCCACCCAAGCACGTCTGCTCGCAACGCTCATGCGCGATTATGGCAATGATGTCATTCACACGCGTGAACCCGGTGGCAGCACAGGAGCCGAGGACATTCGCCGCTTGCTCGTCGAAGGGGATCCTGGCCGTTGGTCCCCTGAAACCGAAATCCTGCTGTTCACTGCCGCGCGGCGCGATCATCTGGAACGCACCATTCAACCTGCGCTTGATGCGGGTAAAGTTGTGATTTCCGACCGATTTGCCGACAGCACACGTGTCTATCAAGGGGTCGCACGCGCGGATTTACGCGGCACTGTGGATGCGCTTCATGATCAAATGATTGGCAAAGAACCCGACCTGACGTTCATCATCGATATGGACCCAGAAGCGGCCCTGAAACGCGGTTTGGCACGCAATTCGGGCGAAGACCGCTTTGAAGACATGGGATTACAGTTCCAAAAGGATCTGCGCGCTGGCTTCCTTGCGCTGGCGAAACAATACCCCGACCGCTGCAAAGTCATCAACGGCAACCAATCGCCCGCAACAGTGTCTGGCGAAATCCAAGCGGTGATCGAAGCATGGCAACGATAACCGCCGACGAAATTCCAGAGCCGGATTGCGCCCCCGGTGCTCCGCATCCGCGTGATACCGTCAAGTTGCTTGGGCAAGACGCGGCAGAAGCTGCGTTTCTGGATGCGTATAATTCTGCGCGGATGCACCATGCGTGGATGATCACAGGACCCCGCGGTGTTGGCAAAGCCACCCTTGCGTGGCGGATCGCCAAATTTTTGCTGTCCCAACCCGAAAACGATGGCGCGCAAGACAGCATGTTTGGTGCGCCCCCTGCCCCAACCACGCTTGATGCCGATGAAAACCACCCCGCCGTGCGCCGCGCCCAATCCCTTGGCGAACCGCGCCTGTTTTTGTGCCGTCGCCCATGGGATGACAAAGCCAAACGCCTCAAGAAAGACATCACCGTCGATGAAGTGCGCAAGCTGAAATCCTTCTTCGCGCTTTCAGCAGCCGATGGCGGGTGGCGTGTGGCCATTGTGGACGATATGGACCTGTTGAATACGTCCGCCGCCAATGCGTTGCTGAAGGTTCTGGAAGAGCCGCCTGAAAAGACCATCCTGCTGCTGGTCAGTCACCAACCTGCCCGCCTGTTGCCGACCATCCGTTCGCGGTGCCGCGACCTGCGCTGTGCAATGTTGCCAGCCGACCTGCAAGCCGCGGCCTTGGAACAAGCGGGTTATGACACCATGGGCGATGTGGCCACGGCCGAGCTGTCTGGTGGATCGGTCGGTTCGGCACTGCGATTGGCGCAAGCGGACGGCGCAGATAGATACGCAGCGCTTGTGAAACTGGCCAATTCTGCTCCGGGTTTGGATCGCTCGACTGCCCTTGGCATTGCAGACAAATGCGCGGGTGTGGCGAATGCAGAAACCTATGACATCACTGTTAATCTGATTGATCTGCTGTTAAACCGCCTTGCCCGTTTTGGTGCCTTGCAACCCACCGACTGGATCGAGGCTGCGCCAAACGAATATGCAACGCTTGCGAAGCTTTCACCCAACGCAGCGGCCGCGCGCAAATGGGCCCAACTGGCCCAAGACCTATCAGCGCGCGTCGGCCATGCCCGTGCGGTTAACCTTGACCCGTCGAGCGTGATCCTTGATATGTTGCTCAAACTAGATGAAGCGGCGCGGCCCTGACACTTCAGACCCTGCGCAATCGGGCCAAGCGAATGACACCTAACCTTGTAGACAGCCATTGCCACCTCGATTTTCCTGATTTTGAAGGGGAGATCGAAGACATTATCGCGCGCGCAGCCAAGGTTGGCGTGAACCGTATGGTCACAATCTGCACACGGCTGAAAAACGAACCAAGCGTGCGGGCCATCGCCGAAGCACATGCGCCGATTTTCTATGCCGCTGGGACACACCCAATGAGTGCTGCTGAGGAACCGCTGGCGACAGTTGAAGAGCTGGTTGCGCTCAGCAAACACCCGAAAATGGTTGGCATTGGCGAAACAGGGCTCGATTATCACTACACATCTGAAAGTGCGCAAATCCAGAAGGACAGCCTACGCATTCATATTGCTGCTGCGCGCGAAACGGGTCTGCCGCTGATCATTCACGCCCGTGCGGCGGATGATGACATGGCGCGTATCTTGTCCGAAGAACATGCCAATGGTGCGTATTCTTGTGTGATGCATTGTTATTGTTCGGGGGCAGAGCTGGCGAAAACATCTCTCGACCTTGGGTTTTATCTGTCTATGTCCGGCATCGCCACGTTCAAGAACAGCCAAGAGGTGCGCGATATCTTTGCGGCCGCCCCTGTGGATCGTGTGCTGGTGGAAACCGATGCGCCTTATCTTGCGCCAACACCCTATCGCGGCAAACGCAATGAACCCGCCTACACAGCCAACACTGCCGAAGTGGGAGCGGATGTGTTCAAGATGGATTTCGCCGATTTTGCCGCGCAAACCACCGCCAATTTCGACCGTCTGTTTTCCAAAGCCGCCGCGCATAAGGCTGCGGCGTGATGGCTGAATATGTCTTCACCATATTGGGTTGCGGCTCCTCTGGCGGGGTTCCCCGTTTGGGCGGCAACTGGGGCGATTGTGACCCGTCTGAACCAAAAAACCGCCGCCAACGGTGTTCCATGCTGGTGGACCGGATCACGTCGAACGGGAAAACGTCGGTCCTGATCGACAGCTCGCCTGATTTACGCAACCAGTTGTTAAACGCCGATGTCGGTTCGCTTGATGCGGTCGTATATACCCACGACCACGCCGACCACGTCCACGGCATTGATGATTTGCGTATGATCGTCTTTAACATGCGCAAACGCCTGCCAATATGGGCCGACGAAGCCACGCAAAAGACGCTGCGCCAGCGGTTTGGATATACTTTCGAACAGGTCCCTGGCACGCTCTATAAGCCAATCCTAGAAATGAACGATATGACGGGCCCTGTGTCGATCACGGGCGATGGTGGAACGATTACGTTGACCCCATTCCTTGTGGATCACGGCCCGATCCAAGCCAATGGGTTCCGTATTGAGAACCTCGTCTACCTGCCAGACATTTCAGATATGAATGACGCAGCTTGGAAGATGGTCGCGGGCCTTGATATGTGGGTGGTCGATGCGCTGCGCCGTGAACCACACCCGACACACTCGCACCTTGCCAAAACGCTCGATTGGATCGAAAAGGCCGCGCCGAGGAAAGCTGTGCTGACCAACATGCACAACGATTTGGACTATGCGACCGTTTGCGGTGAAACGCCCGATCATATCACAGCCGCCTTTGACGGTATGCAAATCAGGCTGCCTGCGTGATCGAGATTTTCCTTGTCGTCTTCCCGGTCTTTCTGGTGGTGGGCGCAGGCTACGGGGCGGTTTATTTCAACCTGTTCAAAGACGACTACGCTGATGCGTTAATGAAGTTCACCCAGAATTTCGCCATCCCGTGCCTGTTGTTTAATGCCATCGCAAATCTTGACTTGTCCGAAGTCTTCAAACCGCAACTGCTTGGCGCGTTTTACACAGGCTCCGCCACTTGCTTTGTGCTGAGCACGCTTGGCGCACGATACCTTTTCAATCGACGCGCAGGCGAAGCGGTTGCTATCGGCTTTTGTGCCCTGTTCGCCAACTCAGTCCTGCTGGGTTTTCCTATCGTTGAACGCGCCTTTGGAACCGAAGCCCTCGGCCCGATCACCGCAATCGTTTCAATCCACGCGCCATTTTGTTATCTGCTTGGCATCACAACGATGGAATTCGCCCGCGCAGATGGGCGTGCCCTGCCCGACACAATCAAAGTCGTGACCAAAGCCATGTTTTCCAACGCGCTTATGATTGGCCTTAGCCTTGG
>CALLAV010000178.1 GCA_938001995.1 uncultured Amylibacter sp.
ACGCCAACCAGCCCACCCCATGTGCCATTGGCAGAGCGCATCAGCGCCTCATAGGTGGTCATCGTGTGCACAAAGGTCGGCCCCATCATCGCGATCATCATAATCGCCCACATCGGAACCAACATGCGCAGGCTGTTCATCGGCGGCATTCCCGCCATGTCCATCATGCCAACCCGCGCCCCGTACCAATTCAGCCCCATCTGCGTGCTCATCGCATACATCATCCACCACGACACCACGATGGCGACGAAAAACGACAACCACAGCACAGTACGAACAGAATGATGCGCAAGAACAGACACGAGCAGAGCCTTGTTGAGATAGGATTCTTGCGCTACACCTACGGCAAATCCAATTGTCAGACAATTAAAAATATCAAATGTCAGACATTTATTTTGGGCACTCAAACGGCGGATCAAATGAAATACCAACTCGACCCAGACAAAGAGCTTTCCCCCCAGATCGCTTCGGCCATTCGCGATAGCATTATCAATGGCCAGTTGATTGTAAACCAGCGCCTGCCGAGCGAATCCGAGCTGTGCGATCAATTCGATGTGTCCCGCCCTACTGTGCGCGAGGCTCTCAAACGCCTCGCCGCCCAAAACCTGATCCGCACACAGCGCGGTGCCACGGGCGGTGCTTTCGTGAACAAACTCAGCTTTAAGGACGCCTACCGCCAGCAAATCACCACCTCCACGCTGCTGCTCTCTATGAATGCCGTCAGCTTTGAAACCGCTTGCGAAGCCCGCTTCGCGCTGGAACGCGCCTGCATACCGCTGGCCGCAGAACGCCGCACGCCAGATCACCTCGCCGCTATGCGCGCCGAAATCCACCGCCAAGCCCAACCGGGCCTGACGGACGAGTCGTTCTGCGCCTCTGATGTCGCCTTCCACCGCGCGCTGGTGGACAGCGCGCAAAACCCCGTCATGTCCTACCAACTCGCAGGCGCGGTCGAAGCCATCGAACCCCTGATGAACATGATCACCTTTACTGCCCGCAAACGCGAAAAGATTGTTGCCCACCACACCAAAATCGCCGACGCCATCGAAGCACAAGACGCCCCTGCCACCGAAGCGGCCCTCGCAGAGCTTGCCACCCACACCCTCGAACTCGCCCAAGAAGTTGCGGACCAGCGCAAATCTCGCACCCCCTAACCCTCCTTTTTCTTGACCTAAATATCCAATCCCCAAAACACGCCTTGCCCAAAACACACAAAACCAAACACCACGCAGCGCCCATCCCACCGCGCAACAGCGCACAAAGAAACGCGCCGCAAGGCGCACCATCTGATCCTCACTGCTTTTTCCACCGCAGCTAAAAATCCCAATTGAACCCTAAACCCACTTCCCCTATACCGCCCCCAACGCACCCGTAGCTCAGCTGGATAGAGCGCTGCCCTCCGAAGGCAGAGGCCAGAGGTTCGAATCCTCTCGGGTGCGCCAAGATTTTTCCAAAGGAAAAATCAGGCGGCAGATGGTTGGAACAACCACCGAGAGCCAACCTCTCCACACCCACCAACTCCCTACCACGCCTTCTCCCTCGCTTTATCCGTCGCCCATCCATCAGCATTTCCAATTGAGTCCTTTCGTCCCATAGCTTACCCCTATGATACACCTTCAAGGACCTTGCCCCATGGACGCGCCCAAGATCACGCTTAAACAACTTCGCTATCTGGCTGCGCTTGCGGATATGGGCCATTTTCGCCAAGCGGCAGAGGCTTGCGGCATCTCGCAGCCCTCGCTTAGCATCCAACTTCAAAACCTAGAAGAAAGCCTCGGAACCCTGCTTGTGGAACGGGGCCGCGGCGGGGTTGTTTTCACACCGATTGGGCGCGAAGTGGTGGCCCGTGCGCGGCGCATCCTAACAGACAGCCAAGCCATTGTAGATTTTGCCACGGAAGCGCAACACGGGCTTGCGGGCACAATTCGCCTTGGCGTGAAGGCGACACTTGGGCCCTATCTTCTGCCAAAAATCGTAAGCGCGCTGCACACGAAACACCCGGATGTGAAACTTTATATCCGCGAATGCCCGCCCAATCGGTTGGAAGCAGAGCTGGTCGACGGCACACATGATCTGATCCTTGCGCAGCTGCCTGTAAACAATTCTGATTTACACACACAACGTCTGTTCCGGGAGCCGATCCAACTGGCGGTTTCGCATGAACACCCGCTGGCATCGCGCACTTCAGTCACGCTTGAGGACCTGAAAGGGTTGAACGTGCTTTCGCTGTCGCCAGACTTTCACCTTCATGACCAGATCCACGCGCTGTGCCATGATCATGGCGCCCATATGGTGCGCGACTATGAAGGCACCAGTTTGGACGCGCTGCGCCAGATGGTGGCCATGGACATGGGCGTTACGTTCCTGCCTCATCTATATACAAAATCCGAAGTTGTGCCAGGCGGTGATGTCGTGGCGCTGCCGATCAAGGGGCGCTCCATCACGCGCTCTGTGGGCCTTGTTTGGCGCAAAGGGGCTGGGCGTGCCTCCTCTAACGAAAAGGTTGCGCAGGTGTTTCAAAACGCCATCCGCGAAGACTTTGACGGGCTGATATTAGACGGCTGACGTCTGATAGCTTACACCTATCAAACTTTCTCATATCTTTGTATTTATTTATTCTGTGGCGTGGCTATATCAGGGTCATAAGCGAAACAACGACGTCAGGAGACGCCCAGAATGAGATGCCCTATCGACAATGCAGACTTGATCATGACCGACCGCAATGGCGTCGAGATCGACTATTGTCCGACCTGTCGGGGTGTGTGGCTGGACCGTGGCGAGTTGGATAAAATTATCGAACGTGCGGCAGGCTCTCCGCCACCTGCACAAGCGCCACAGCGCGAAGACCGCGCCTATCGTGACGTGCGCGGCCATGACGACCGCACGGAACACAAACGTAAGAAAAAGAGCACGGCCAGTTCCTTGCTCGGAGAATTGTTCGACTTTTAACGACAGACGGTTCGGGTCTTTTTCCCCTTTTGCCCCGAACCACCGACACGTCTTAAGTTGAACAGTTTAAGGGCGGCGCGTTTTCCCCTCACGCGCCGCCCATTTTTAATGCCCCACACACTTAAACCTGCCTAATCAGCACTTGTTAAACTTGATTTCCCCTAAGTATTGCGCGAATAGACCATAAGTGTTCGGGGGAATAACAAAATGCATCGCATCTGTCTGGCTTTACTTTGCCTTTTGGCCTTCGCGCCCAAGCTGTTTGCCCAAGATCTCGTGTTTTCAACTGTAACACGTGAACCCTTTTCGCTTGAAATCAACGGGGCGGACAGTGGGTTTTCTGTTGATTTGATCCGCGCTATTGGGGCCGATCTGAACAAAACTATCACGCTTGATCGTAAAGACAGCTTTGGCGATATGCTTGGAGCGGTGCAATCTGCCGATGTGGATGGGGCCATTGCCAATATCTCCATCACCGCGGCGCGCGAAACCACGATGGATTTCACCCTGCCGATTTTTGCCAGCGGCATTCAGGTGATGTTGCCCAGCGACAGTTCCTCAAATGCCCTTGTGACCACAATCCTGACCCGCGAAATTGCACTGGCCCTTGTGTTGGCTTTTGGCATTCTGTTTGCCTGCGGAATGATTATGTGGGCATTTGAGCGCAATCGCCAAGAATACTTTGACCGCCCCTTTGCACAGGCGTTGTTCCCGTCTTTTTGGTGGGCGCTTAATCTGGTTGTGAACGGCGGGTTTGAAGAACGTATGCCCCGCTCGCCGCTTGGGCGAGGCCTTGGCGTCGTGATGGTGATTTCCAGCTTGTTCATCGTGTCGATCTTTGTGGCCCGTATCACCGCTGCCCTGACGGTAGAGGCGATCCAGTCCAACGTGCAAACCATCAATGACTTGGACGGGCGCACAGTTGGAACCATCGACGGCTCTACCTCTGCCGCGTTCCTCGATCAGCGTGGGCTCAGTTATGTTCTTTACACCGATCTCGACAGTATGCTCACCGCGTTTGAAGCAAACACGCTGCAAGCGGTCGTGTTTGATGGACCGATCCTCGCCTATTACGCCGCGAACGATGGTCGAGGACGCGCCCGTTTGATGGACAAAGTCTTTAAGCCCGAAAACTATGGCATCGCCTTGCCCACTGGCAGCCCGTTGCGCGAAGAGATTAACCAAAGCCTGCTGCGCCTGCGCGAAAATGGAACCTACGGTGATCTGGTGGCAAAGTGGTTTGGGAATGCCTATCAGGCGAACAACTAGGCCGACTTCTCCGCTACATGGTCCGCGATTGCCTGTTTATACAACGCCTGTATCCGTGCCGTAACAGGCCGATCGCCATTCCCAATGGCCTTGCCGTCAATCTCGGCCACAGGGGTTTGTGCGCCAAATGTGCCAGTTAGAAACGCCTCATCCGCGCCATATGCCTCGACCAGTGAGTAGTTCTTTTCAAACACAGGGATGCCATCGGCGCGGCACAGATCAATCACCTTTTGGCGCGTCACCCCGTTCATGCAATAATCCCCCGTGCTGGTCCAGACCTGCCCCTTACGCACGATGAAAAAGTTGCACGCGTTGGTCGTGTTCACAAACCCATGCGGGTCGAGCATCAGCCCTTCATCCGCACCTGCTTGTTCAGCCTGAAGGCAGGCGATCACGCAATTCAGCTTGGAATGGGAATTGTACTTCGCGTCCTGCGCCATGGGCAAGCCGCGAACTTGCGGCACTGTCGCCAGCCGTATGCCCTGCCCTTGCAAGCTCGCCACGGGCTTGGAATGCTCCATGATGATCACAGTGGTCGGCCCAGACTGAGACAACGACGGGTGTTGAAACGGCTTCACTTTCACGCCCCGCGTCACCATCAAACGACAATGAACATCCGTGTGCATGCCATTCGCCGCCTGCACTTGACGCAGCGCATCTGCCACGCCCCCACGATCCATCCCGATATCGAGGCTCACGGCCTTACAGCTTTCAAACAGCCGATCCATATGCTCGTCGAAATACGCCCAGACCCCATCGTACAGGCGCATCCCTTCCCACATGCCATCGCCCAGCATAAAGCCGCTGTCATAGACCGAAACCTTGGCGTCATCGCGGTGAACGATATCCCCGTTCACCCAGATTTTGATGTCCCTGTTACGCTCATCTTCTTCTGCCGCGTGTGTGGTGTGGGCGTCTTTACTCATGGGTTTACCAGTCGCCTGTATTTTCCATGCTGGCCCAAGGCTCAGCAGGGGCAAGGCTCTCACCCTCTTGCAACAATTCAATCGAAATATTGTCAGGGGATTTCACGAACGCCATGCGCCCGTCGCGTGGTGGGCGGTTGATCACAACGCCCTTGTCCATCAACGCTTGGCAAGTTTCGTAAATGTTATCAACCTTATAGGCCAAATGCCCCCAGCTACGGCCAGTTTCATACTTTTCCTCACTGCCCCAGTTATAGGTCAGCTCCAGCTCGGGTGCATTGTTGGCCTTGGCCGCATCTACATCCTTGTCGCCTGCCAAAAACACCAGTGTGAATTTGCCCTCTGGCACGTCAATGCGACGGGTTTCAATCATCCCCATTTTATCGCACCAGAAATCAATCGAGGCGTCTAAATCGGTCACGCGGACCATCGTGTGTAAATAGCGCATGTTGCGGCTCCTTCGTGTGTTGTTGCCCGTAACTTACGCTGATTTGCCCCATGTTCCAGCGAATTCCACCACGCCAGATCTGTGTAAAATTAGTGTCAGGTCGAGAGCGATCTCTCGACCTGACACCAGCATACGTGAGGTGGAAGCACGTATGCGCGCGCCTTAGAAAATAAAATCAGCGCCTTCGATCTCTGCCACGGTGTAAACGTGGTCAGGCTGATCCATGACGATGATGATGTCGCCGCCAATATCAATGTTTACACCAAAACAGGACATATAGATATTGAGATCGTTGATATCGTCGACCCCTGAAAACTGTGATAAATCAATGGTATCAAGCCCTGTTTCAAAGTCCATGATCACATCGGTCCAACTATCTTCGACAAACACAAACGTGTCGCGCCCTGCACCGCCGGTCATGTGATCCGTACCAGCGCCGTCAATCAAAATATCATCGCCGTCCAATCCTTCCAAATGATCGTTGCCGTCTAATCCCAAAATCTGATCTGCGGAGGCGCTGCCGACCAATTGGTCATTGTTGGCTGTGCCGCTGATTGCTGTGTCCAGATAGGTCATATCCAGCGTGATCTGCGTGAACCCATGGTCCGAGCCAGAGCTGACAAGAATCTGCACCGCGCCATCGATCACTTCGGCCGAAATTCCCGTCACATTTTGCAAAGTCGTGTCGTAGGTGTCCGCAAGGGACGCATGTTCGCGCAGGATGCCGTTGGATTGCAGCTCAAACACTGAAATGCCATCATCACTGCCCGCTGCAATCACATAAGACCGGCCCTCAAACTCAAACGTTTCAAGCACAGATGCTTCTTGAAAACGGGTTTCCAAACTGTCGATCACATGGTCGGTTTCATACAATGCCCCGCCCGTTGAAATGGAATAAACCGTCAGCGAAGACGTGCCAGCAGAGGCCATAACAACGTAATCCACGCCGCCCACTTCCATGCTGACCATGTCCTGAACGCGCCAAAACCCGGAAAAGTCGCCAGGCGTCACAGTGTCGGCCAAGGTCAACGCGCCGTTCGCACCAATCGTATAGCTGTGGATACCAGTGTCATAAGCAGAGGCCGCAAACAGATATGTCACGCCGCCCACTGTTGCAGTGGTCAAAGCGCTGATATCCCCAAGATACAGTGCCCCCGTATCATTCACGCTCGTCACTTGCGAAAAATTCAGCGTGGAGTTGACGGAGTATCCAACCAACCCCGCGCCATTTGCCCCTGCCGTATACACATAAGTGTCCGCGCCAATGGTGACAGCCGTATTCAGGCTTAACTGCCCCAATCCGCTTGGATCGATGCCGTTGCCCAATTGGCCAGACGTGTTCACTTTGTAAAACTCGGTATTGTTTTCATACCGTGTCGCAGGCAAGACAACCGTGTCCCCATTCATTTCGATCACGGTCAAATCCCAAACCAGTCGGGTTCCAGATGTGCTGGAATAACTTTGCGTATCCAGCACACCTGTCACACCGATGTTGTCAAATCCGAATGTGGTCAGCGCCCCCTCCGCCTCGCTTGCGGCGACGATCACCCACGATCCCTCGACGCTAACAAATTTCACATCCGACAGTCCTAGTAACTCAGTGTCTGGCCCGTCAAAGACCACACCTGAAACGTTGAACAACAACATTCCTCACTCCGCTTCTCACTCGCACTAGAACTCCGTTTTCCACCCCAGAGACATCCAATGCATTTCCACCGAAGTCAGGTTTGAGCGCCAAATATGAAGCGGGTGTTAAAGCTAAAAATTAGCCTTTTGATAATCAGGTTTAAGAAAGAGTAAATTTTGGAAAAAGTCGGATTTATCGTTTAATTTCAACGCAACTTAACATCGCAATCTTTCCAAATTCGTTCAATTTCGCTGGAACTTAATTCTTTCGTTGGAAAGTTTAGCGAAGTGTTAACTAGAATTTTCAGGCTGAACGCGGAAATTAACGCTTTGAGGACTCAGGCAAAACGCAAAAAAGGGCCGTGAAAACAGCCCTTTTTTCGGAAATAATCGGGGCGCACCCCGACGCATTTTAGGTGTTGAACAAGAAGTGCAGCACGTCCCCATCGGCTACAATATATCCCTTACCCTCGGCGCGCATTTTGCCCTTTTCCTTAGCCCCTTGTTCGCCGCCATTGTCGACAAAATCATCATACGCGATGGTTTCGGCCCGAATGAACCCACGTTCAAAATCCCCGTGGATCACACCAGCCGCTTTGGGCGCTGATGTGCCCGCTGCAATGGTCCAGGCGCGCGCTTCTTTGGGCCCCACGGTGAAGTAGGTTTGCAACGCCAACAAGGAATAACCCGCTTTGATCAAGCGGCTCAGTCCCGCCTCTTCCAGACCCATCTCTTCCAGAAACATCTCGGCGTCTTCGTCGTCTAGCTGGCTGATCTGCTCTTCGATTGCCGCTGAAATCACAACCGCTGCCGCGCCTTCAGCTTCTGCCATTTTGGCCACAGCGTCTGAATGGGCATTGCC
>CALLAV010000179.1 GCA_938001995.1 uncultured Amylibacter sp.
TCAAAACATCGCAGGTCAGATCACTCGACATCTAAACCTAGAAGGTCGAACACAATCTCTGGCAATTCTTCGGGCGCACCCGCAAGCGCGTCGGCTTCTGCCAAGTGCAGCTCGTCTGGATCGCCAAAGCCCCAAAGGGCGCCGACGTTGGGGATATCGTTGTTGCGTGCGCCGAAAATATCGAATTGCCGATCGCCAATCATCACAGATTTTGCAGGGTCCGCCCCTGTTTCATCCAGCGCGAATTTCAACAGCTCGGTTTTATCCGAATTTGTACCATCAAGTTCGGAGCCGAACAGACGCTCCACATGGGCGTGAATGCCGAAGTGCTCGATAATCTCTTGCGCGTAAACGGTAGGTTTGCTGGTGGCGATAAACATCTTTGCGTCCACTTGGTGGAAGGCGTCGAACATTTCGCCGATCCCATCGTACACATCGGCCTGATACATGCCATCATCGGTGAAGTATTCGCGGTAGTGATCCATCGCCTCGCCAATATCCGCGCCAGGGCCAAGCAAGACGTCGAAGCTGTTCCACAGCGGTGGACCGATGCACCAGCGCAGTTCGTTCGAGGTTGGAATATCCGTTGCGCCCATCTTTTCCAACGCCACTTGAATGGCTTTGGTCAGTCCTTCTTGGGGGTCGATCAGCGTGCCATCTAGGTCGAAGAAAAGGGTCAGCATGGGGTTTGGTTAATCCTCAAAAAACGGGGTAACTTGAGCAACAATGACAGAGTTTTCGTCCAATGCGCGTTGCATCAAACCTGCCTCATCATCCGAAATGTCATGGCCTTCGGCGCGGCGTTCTTCGAGCGTGCCATAGCCCGACACGTCGAGCGGGGCCATATCCGCTTGCTTTAGGATCGCAACGGTTTCACGCACGGCCTCGGCCTCGTCAATGCCGCTGGCAAAGCACATCAGCGCTGCGCCAGTTGCATTTTTGGGCAAACCGTCCCCATCGCTGCGGCCAACTTCAACCAGCAGCGTGTAGACTTTTTGCTTTGAGCCCTCTTTGACCATGCTACGTAATCAGTCGCGCAGAAGTTCGTTGATCGAAGTCTTAGACCGCGTCTGCGCATCCACCCGTTTCACGATCACAGCGCAGTAGAGGTTCACACCATTTTTAGATGGCATGGAACCTGCCACAACGACGGAGCCTGACGGCACTTCGCCGTACATGACTTCGCCAGTTTCGCGGTCTACGATTTTGGTGGATTGGCCGATGAACACGCCCATGCCAAGAACGGAACCTTCGCGCACGATGCAGCCCTCAACAACTTCGGAGCGTGCGCCGATGAAACAGTTGTCTTCGATGATGGTCGGGCCTGCTTGCATAGGTTCCAATACGCCGCCGATGCCGACGCCACCGGACAGGTGAACGTTTTTGCCGATCTGTGCGCAGGAGCCAACGGTGGCCCATGTGTCAACCATCGTGCCTTCGTCAACGCGTGCGCCGAGGTTCACGAAAGATGGCATCAAAACCACGCCCGGTGCGATGTAAGCTGATTTGCGCACTACACAGTTTGGAACGGCGCGGAAGCCTGCGGATTTCCACTGGTTTTCGCCCCAGCCTTTGAATTTTGAATCCACCTTATCCCACCAGCCACCGCCTTGTGGGCCGCCGTCGTGTGGCTCCATATCCTTGATGCGAAAGCCAAGCAAAACGGCCTTTTTCGCCCACTGGTTAACGTGCCATTCACCGCTGTCACGCGGTTCGGCCACACGTAGGGACCCGCTGTCCAATGCGTTGAGCGTATCTTCAATGGCTTCGCGTGTTTCGCCTGTTGTGGACGGCGTGATCGTGTCACGTGCCTCCCATGCGGCTTCAATTGCGGTTTCAAGCTGAGCGTTCGACATAATAGAATCCCCGTAGAATGTGTCTGAATTTACCTGCGCTATAAAGGTTTGCACGATTGCGCACAATCACCCAAAGGGGTCCTCGGACAAGTTGCCGCCGCAAACGAGCACGGCAACCCGTTCGTCTGGTGCGGGCTTATAGACTCCACTCATCAAAGCAGCCAGCGCGGTGGCCCCTGCGGGTTCGACAAGTTGGCGGCATTCTTGCCAAAGAGCGATCTGTGCTTTGGTGATGGCATCATCGGTGACGGTGACGCATTTTGTGTCCGTTTCCAAAGCAAGGTCGTAACAGATTTGCCCAACTTTCCGTGCGCCGAGCGCGTTGGCCGCGACACCGCCGACCTCCACATCCTGCGGGCCACCTTGGGCAAGCGCTGTGTACAACGTTGGCGCTTTCTCGGGTTCTACAGCTACGATTTTGCGGGTTTTACCAAGCCACGCCATAGCCCCCGCAATCAATCCACCGCCACCAACGGCAATCAAGATTGTGTCTGCTTGTAATCCCTGTTCTTCCCATTCGCGTGTCAGTGTTCCCTGCCCTGCAACCGTAGAAACCGCGTCAAACGCGTGAACCTGCATCGCGCCTGTTTCGGCCTCATATGCTTGAGCATCCTGAAATGCATTGGCGTATTCGCCTTTAACCACGGTCAGGTCGGCACCCGATCGTTTGATCAGACCAATTTTCGCAGGCCCAGCAAATTCTGGCACAAAAATCTTGGCTTTATGGCCCAGCTTTTGCGCGGCAAAGGCCACCGCTGCGCCGTGATTGCCCCCTGATGCCGCCACCAGCCCTGCATCTGGCACGTCGCAAGACAGTAACGTATTAAACGCGCCGCGTGCTTTAAAGCTGCCCGTGCGTTGCATCTGTTCAAGCTTCATTTCAATAGGATAATCCAGCCCGAACCCATCATACGTCAGCACAGGCGTGCGCACGGTGTGACCTTCTAACCGCGCTGCCGCATTCGTTATTTCGCTTTGCCAATCCATCTTTGCCCTCGTGCTGATTTGTCTGTTACAAGCGTGTCAAAACAACAGGCTGCACGCAATGGTGCGGCGCAAGAAAAGGCACAGATCACATGGCACGAAAACAACGCACATTCCCGAATGCAGAGGAAGATATCAAGAAAGCAGCGGGTGTTCCCGATACGGCGCAAACACGCTCGCCTGCCTATCGTTTGGCATTTGCAGATGATGATTTTCTGTGTCGCGACGAACTGCGGGCCACGCGGATTCAGCTAGAAATGTTGAAACCAGAGTTGATCTTGGCGGAAAAAGGCATTGAAAGCACGATTGTCATGTTCGGCGGCGCGCGTATTCCAGAGCCTGCGAAAAAGGATCAGGCGCGCACAAAGACGCTGGCGGATCTGTCAAAGTACTATGAAGAGGCGCGGGAGTTTGCGCGGCTGATGACAGTAAAAAGTATGGAATCCTATGGCCACGAAAACGTTGTCGTCACAGGCGGTGGCCCCGGCGTTATGGAAGCTGGCAACCGTGGCGCGGCCGAGGCTGGTGGCGCATCAATTGCGCTCAACATCGTGTTGCCGCATGAACAGGCGCCGAATGAATATTGCACGCCTGATCTGTGCTTTAACTTTCACTACTTTGCGACGCGGAAAATTCATTTTCTAATGCGCGCAAAAGCGATCACCGTGTTCCCAGGTGGATTCGGAACGCTCGACGAATTGTTCGAAACGCTGACACTTATCCAGACGGGCCGCATGGAACGGATGCCAGTGATCCTGTTTGGCGAAAAATTCTGGCGGTCCATCATCAATTGGGAAACGCTGGCGGATGC
>CALLAV010000180.1 GCA_938001995.1 uncultured Amylibacter sp.
GTCAGCGGGTGCTTGGACAGGATCGCGACGCCGTTATACCCCTTTTGACCCCGCGCAACCATGTGGCTGTAGCCGAGGGCGGCGAAGTTCTCGGTAGGGATCAACTCGACTGGGCTTTTACATTCCTGCAGGCACAGAACGTCGGGCTGTTCTTGTTTCAGAAGGTCCAAAACGATGGGTTCACGCAGACGAACGGAGTTGATGTTCCAAGTGCAGACGGTGATTGGCATATGCTCGGCTTTCTTTTTTCACAAACCTAGCGGATGGCCCTAATTCGCGCCACCCGAAATCTGCGCAAGCGCAGTGAGCAAGTGTTTGTGGAACAGGTCCGAGTCTTCAATCTGCGGGATGTGTCCTATGTTTGGCATGACGGCGATTGTGGACCCTTTGATGAGTGTATTGAGGGTTTTTCCAACGTCGAGCGGCGACACCTCGTCTTTGTCGCCCCAGATGAGCGCGGTTGGTAGGGTGAACTTTGCGATCTCGTCTTCGCGCGTGCTGATGGCGTCTTTGGGCGGGACCAATAGATCAACGAGCCAATCCGCATGGGCAGCGGTCGTGCCCTCACGGTTCATCGGTTGTTGAAGGACGCTGGCGTATTTCGACACGTCCAAGGATTTATCGTAAATGAACGATTTTATGAGGTTTTCCGTCATCAGCCCGTTGGTAGATGTCAGGGCGACCCCTGCGCGGCGAATGTACTTGCTGCGGGCAGGCAGAGGGAGGGTATCTGGCCCCGTTTCATGCGCGCCAAGGCCAACTGCGCCCGAGACAATCACCAGCCCAGCGAATTTTTCGGGCGCACGCATCACGGATTCCAGTGCGACAGATGCGCCAAAGGAATGAGCCACAACGATGGGTTTGGTTTGCAGAGCATCCACTGCTGCGTTGATGCGTTCGGCCTGTTTCACGCGGCCATAATCGCGATCAGGTGCGCGGTCAGTGTACCCAAAAGGTGGCACATCCAATGCAAGGGCGTAATACTTGTTGGCGGCAAGAATATCTGCCGTTTCCTGCCAGTATCCACCCCAACTTCCTGTGCCGTGGATCAGCAGGATTGGCGGATCTGTGTCTTGGCCAGTGGGTGTGACGTGGACGGTAAGCTGTTCTGTTTCCACGCGCATTCCGTTTTCGGGCAGGATATCGGCGAGCTGTTCTGTTTCGCGTAGTTTCACGCTGACCCAAATGGCGAGGCAAACGACGAAGAGAATGAGTGCGAGGGAATAAAGGGTGTATAGAACTAATTTTTTCATGACCTACCGTAGCGTGAACGCGCACACAAAAAAAGGCCCGCCTAACGGGGCGGGCCAGTCCGGGGAGAAATCGTGTTGGGCTAGACGTTTAGGCGGTAACCACCTGATTCCGTGACCAAAAGCCGCGCGTTGCTGGGATCGGGTTCGATCTTTTGGCGCAAACGATAGATATGTGTTTCAAGCGTGTGCGTCGTCACACCCGCGTTGTAACCCCACACCTCGTGTAACAGCACGTCTCGAGCAACAACGCCGTCTTGAGCACGGTAGAGAAACTTGAGGATGTTTGTCTCTTTTTCTGTCAGGCGAATCTTCTTTTCGTCCTCTGTCATCAGCATCTTAGACGCAGGTTTGAACGTATATGGCCCAAGGTTGAACACGGCGTCTTCGGATTGTTCGTGCTGGCGCAGTTGTGCGCGGATGCGGGCCAGAAGGACGGGGAATTTGAACGGTTTGGACACGTAGTCATTTGCACCGGCGTCAAGGCCAAGGATCGTGTCGGCATCTGTATCGTGGCCTGTAAGCATGACAATGGGGCATTTCACGCCCTGTTTGCGCATCAGGCGGCATAATTCGCGGCCGTCCATGTCGGGCAGACCCACATCAAGCAGCACCAAATCATAGAGCGCTTCTTTCGCGCGCTCCAAACCTGAGGCACCGTCTTCGGCCTCAAACACATCGAAATCTTCGGTGAGGACCAGTTGATCAGCGAGGGCTTCGCGCAGATCCTCGTCATCATCGACCATCAGAATTTTTTTCACGTTGCTCATGTCACAACTCCTTTGTTGAGACGAAAGTGCGTCAGAACGGGCGTTTGGGCAATCCGCTTCACAGGGACGTGTCGAAAAACGAACAAATGTTTCACTTAGGTACGATCGCAGATATAGAAAGCGGAGGAATTGTTTCAAAATGCAGGGGCGTTATGCCGTTTTCCGTAACACTGGACGAAAAGATCGCGAGAGCGCGAGCAGATTTGCGCATTGGCGTGCCGATTGTGTTGCGCGATGGGCAGACGGATTGGGCGGTTTGTGCAATTGAAACGCTAAGTTCGGAGCGATTGGCGCAATTGCGCGATGTGTCCGGTGATTTGCACTTGGCGCTAACGGATCGGCGGGCGGAAACGTTGTCCGCGCCGCCCTATGACGGGGATTTGGTGCGAATCGTGGTGCCGCGTGATGCGCCCGCGACGTGGGTTCATGCGATGGCGGACCCGTCGCTCGATTTGCAGGTTCCGATGAAGGGGCCGTTTCAATATGTGCGGGACGGCGAGGCGATTGCGGATCGCGCGGCGGTGTCGTTGTGCAAGGGAGCCGGCCTGTTGCCTGGTGCGATCTTCGCGCCCTTGACCGAAGTTTCGGATGCGCTGGTGCAGTTGGATGTGTTTGATGTGATGGCCGCGGCGGCGAAACGGATGCCGCTCGACATGATATCTGGCGCGCGCGTTCCGTTGCTGGCTTCTGAAAATTCACGCGTGCATGTGTATCGAAAACGAGACGGCGGCGAAGAGCATTACGCGATTGAGGTGGGCAATCCTGCGCGAGATCAGCCGGTGTTGTCGCGGCTGCATTCGGCCTGTTTCACAGGGGATGTGATGGGGTCGTTAAAATGCGATTGTGGGGCGCAATTGGATGCAGCTATGGCACAAATCGGGGCTGAGGGTGCTGGGGTGCTGCTGTATCTGAACCAAGAAGGTCGCGGCATTGGGCTGGCCAATAAAATGCGGGCCTATTCGTTGCAGGATCAGGGGTTTGATACGGTCGAGGCGAACCACCGTCTGGGGTTTGAAGACGACGAGCGGGATTTCAAACTGGGAGCGGAGATTCTGCGCGCGCTTGGGTTTAAATCGACGCGGTTGATGACGAACAATCCGTCAAAGGTGGCCAAGATGGAAGAGGCGGGTGTGACGGTGTCAGAGCGCGTGCCTTTGCAGGTGGGACGTACTGCGCAGAACACGGATTATCTGGACGTGAAGGCCAAGAAGAGCGGGCATCTGTTGTGACGCGGTTCGATGATCTGGTGATCACACGCTGGGGTGCGCGGTTTCAGGGGCAGGAAATGCCATGTGCAATTGGGCGTGGCGGCATTGGTGTGAAAGGCGGCGAGGGTGATGGGATTACCCCGCGCGGCACGTTTCAGATTATGGGCTGTGGGTATCGGCCAGATCGGATCGGGTTCGATGCGCCGAATGTTCATTGTCAGCCAATTGCGATTACCGATGGGTGGTCAGATGATCTAAAGGATCCTGACTATAATCATAGCGTTGATGTGCGAACGCATGCATTTAGCCATGAGCGGCTGCGCCGCGCCGACCCGTTGTACGATATTTTTGTGATTCTGGATTACAATTTTCCCGAGGCGATAGCGGGGAAAGGCAGTGCGATTTTCTTGCACAAGTGGCGCAAGCCACGGCATCCAACCGAAGGCTGTGTGGCGTTTCGTGAGGATGATCTGGTCCAGATACTGGCGAATTGGACGCCGAAATCGCGGGTTGTGATCCGTTAGCCGTAAGTGCGTTCGCCGAAAATGGCAGAACCGACGCGGATATGGGTTGCTCCTAATGCAACGGCGCGTTCAAAGTCGCTGCTCATACCCATAGACAGACCTGTGATGCCGTTGCGTTCTGCAATTTTGCGCAGAAGGGCGAAATGCAAGCTGGGTTCTTCATCCACTGGGGGGATGACCATCAGACCAGCGATTGTAAGGTCCATGTCACGGCATTCTTTGATGAAAGCGTCTGCATCGGCGGGCAGGACGCCTGCCTTTTGGTCTTCTTCGCCTGTGTTGACTTGGATGAATAGGTCGGGGGATTTTCCCTGTGCCTGAATTTCGCTTGCGATCTTGCGGGCGAGTTTTGGGCGGTCCACGGCGTGGATAGCATCGAACAGTTCCACAGCGGCCTTGACCTTGTTGGTTTGCAAGGGGCCGATCAGGTGAACATCAACGGGACCAAATTCAGCACGAAAGTCGGGCCATTTGCCTTGTGCTTCCTGCACTTTGTTTTCGCCAAAAAGACGGTGACCAGATTGCAGAACAGAATGTACACGTTCGTTTGGCTGTACCTTAGAAACAGCAATCAGTTTCGTACTTCCGATATCGCGCCCAGCGGCGGCTTCGGCTTTTTCGATGCGGGATGTGATTTCTGCGAGTGACATATCAGATATGTGGCGCGGGGGATGACTTTGGGCAAGCCTAAAATTCTGAACCTAGGTCTTTAAGGCCTACAAAAAGAAAGAGCAGGCCGAAGCCTGCTCTTCCAAAACCAAATTCTAAGTTAGCTTAGAAGTTGAAGCGGATACCAAGATCAGCCATCGTATTTTTCTGGAAGTTGCGAGAAATACCCGCAGCGGCAGTAGCGCCACCCAAGGAGTAAGTTACGCCAACGCCGTATTCAGTTTCGGAACCGTTTGCAGCGCTGATACCAGCAGAACCTGGAGTGTCTTCGTCTGTGTTCGCAACAAAGGCAGTCACTGTTGTGTCGCCGAAGTCATAAGAACCGGACAAAGTAACTTTGGAACCGATGTTGTCTTTGTCTGTGTAGCCAAGGCCAACACCAAAGTCACCGATGGAACCAACAGCGGACAAGGACATTACGTCGTTATTTGCGCCAGAACCGTCTGCTGCGTAACCTGCTGCAACAGTCCAGTCACCGAAGTTGTAAGATACAGCGATCGCATCTTCAGAAACTGTACCAGTTGGGTTGTGTGCGCCAGTCATGTCTGTGGACAAGGAAACACCAAAACCACCTGCGTTGAAGTCCAAGCGAACTACGTCGCCTGTGTTACCACGTGAAGAGAAAGAGTTCAGGTCAAAGCGGGATGTACCGATGTTGAAGGATACGTTTGCCCAGTGCAGACCTGTAAGGCCTACGGAACCTTGGTAGTAGCCAACACGGTTCAGCAAAGCGCCGTCTGTGTTACCCACTGTGATGCGGAACATGTCGTTGCCCATCCAAACGTTGGATGAAGCAGCAGATGATGCGCCGTCACCTTCGTCGGAACGAAGACGGATACGACCACCGAATTCCAGGCCGCCATCTGTGGAGCCGGAACCGTCGATGTTGATTGTCATACGACGTTCGATTTTTGTGTTGGCAAGACCAGTGTCTACGCCGTTGAAGTCTTGGCTGTTGTAAACAACACCAAAACGGCCTGAGCCGGACAGAGTCACGTCAGCAGCAGCCATACCAGCTGTTGCTACGAGTGCTGTCGTTGCAAAGAGAACTTTTTTCATTTTTAACCCATCTGTTTGGTCGAGTGTGCAGATTTAAAGTACTGCGGATAGCGAGGTTTTTTGTACTTGTAAGATCAAACCCATTTTCTGGGTGCGTAGTTACTAGTCTAAAACCGACAACGCAAAGTGGAAAGCTGCAAAATTCAACTATTTTTGCTAATGTGTCATTCATACAACCTTGAAGCGTTCTATTGCTTTGTGAGGATCGATTGTAAAAGCAGAAAAATGAAATTTTTTTGTATGCTTGTCTTGAAATATTTAAAAACTTGGCGAATGAGAAAAATTCACACCCACAAAAAGAAAGAGCAGGCCGAAGCCTGCTCTTCCAAAACCAAATTCTAAGTTAGCTTAGAAGTTGAAGCGAACACCAAGGTCAGCCATTGTGTTTTTCTGGAAGTTGCGGGAAACACCGCCAGCCAGAGTAGCGCCACCCAAGGAGTGAGTGAAGCCGATACCGTATTCAGTTTCGGAACCGTTTGCAGCGCTGATACCAGCAGAACCTGGAGTGTCTTCGTCTGTGTTCGCAACAAAGGCAGTCACAGTCGTGTCGCCGAAGTTATAAGAACCGGACAATGTCACTTTGGAACCGATGTTGTCTTTGTCTGTGTAGCCAAGGCCAACACCAAAGTCACCGATGGAACCAACAGCGGACAAGGACATTACGTCGTTGTTTGCGCCAGAACCGTCAGCTGCGTAACCAGCAGCCACTGTCCAGTCACCAAAGTTGTACGACATAGCGATCGCATCTTCAGAAACTGTACCAGTTGGGTTGTGTGCGCCAGTCATGTCTGTGGACAAGGAAACGCCAAAACCACCTACGTTGAAGTCCAAGCGAACTACGTCGCCTGTGTTACCACGTGAAGAGAAAGAGTTGATGTCAAAGCGGGATGTACCGATGTTGAATGATACGTTTGCCCAGTGCAGACCTGTAAGGCCTACGGAACCTTGGTAGTAACCAACACGGTTCAGCAAAGCGCCGTCTGTGTTACCCACTGTGATGCGGAACATGTCGTTGCCCATCCATACGTTGGATGAAGCAGCAGATGACGCTCCGTCACCTTCGTCGGAACGAAGACGGATACGACCACCGAATTCCAGGCCGCCGTCTGTGGAGCCGGAACCGTCGATGTTGATTGTCATACGACGTTCGATTTTTGTGTTGGATAGACCAGTGTCTACGCCGTTTACGTCTTGGCTGTTGTATACGATACCAAAACGGCCTGAGCCGGACAGAGTCACGTCAGCAGCAGCCATACCAGCTGTTGCTACGAGTGCTGTCGTTGCAAAGAGAACTTTTTTCATAGTTTTCCCTCGTTTGAGTTTAAAAGGTGCACCTCAATCTGAGGAATCCAGAAAGAGTGTGGTTGCTTTTCACTCTACAGCCCTCCAATTTCAAGCGGATGTAGAGGTTGCTGATAGATAAGCGTAAGATTGGTGCAAGGATGCCACAGTCCATTTTTAGCGTGTTTTTATAGTAAACTCCGCATGATGCGTTAATATTAAACTTGTCCGTAAGGTGAACTAGCGGTAAACGAATGAAACAGCTGAAAAGCTCGGGGCAGAGAGCATGAACACGAATTTTATTAAAGCAACTTTGGCGTCAACACTCTGTGTGGCGCTCGCAGGGTGCGGTGGTTTCGGTAATTCCAGCGCAGGCAGCGGCTTGTTTGGTGGCAATCGCCCAACTGGTTTAGCGCAAGAGCAGGCGAAGAACGAAGACCCATCGACGGGTGCTCAGTTGCGGGCTTTGGGCGAAACGAACGATACATCGGTATCTATCTTTGATGCGTTGCGCGCGCCCGATCAGAACGTCAATGTCCGCGTAAACAAATATTTGTGGAATGCGTCGCTCGAAACGCTGTCCTTCTTGCCCGTGGAATCAGCCGATCCCTTTACAGGTGTGTTGGTGATGGGCTGGGGCCGTGCGCCCGGTAGCAGCCGACAGTATCGTGCAACCGTGTTGGTGCAAGACCCAGCATTGGACGCGCGGTCCTTAAAAGTATCCGTGCAAACGCGCGGCGGCACCGCCAGCGCGGAAACTGTGCGCCGTATTGAAGATGCGATTTTGACCCGCGCCCGTCAGTTGCGTGTGCGCGATAAGAACCTATAACGCGGTACATACCGCCCGAATAAGAATCTAACGCCGGGCTGATTGTCCGGCGTTTTGCTGTTTAAGGAAGAAAAAGATGTCACGTTACAATGCACGTGTTGTGGAGCCGAAGTGGCAGAAGGCTTGGGATGAGGCGGGCGT
>CALLAV010000181.1 GCA_938001995.1 uncultured Amylibacter sp.
CGATTTCACACTTATGGCGCAGTGGCCGCTGGCAGAGGATCGACAGTACCGATGCCTGCAGGGTTAATGCCTGCGATGCGGATGATGGACGCGAGCGTCCATGATGCGTCATCCACATTGTCTTCGCCATCATGCAGCAACAGCTCGTCCTTAGGTGTCCAGCAAGGGGCCATATTGACCCATGAGCATGGGTCTCCCTTCAATAGACCCGCAAACACCGCAGAAACGATCGTAGATCCAACGCGGCCCATTGTGTTGCCGCCGTTTCCCTGTGCTTCGCGCAAGACGTAGTACCACAGGCTGTCGGGCTCTTCTGGCTTCAGTTTGATCGGATCGATGCACCATTTGCGGGCGATGTCTGTGCCAGAGGGCAAGCCAAACGCCCAACCACGTTTAAGGTTGCGAAAAGCGAGCACGTTCAACGCATCGCCAGCAGGACCTTCGTGCAAGAAGGCCAGTGCGTTAGCGAGCTTGGTGTCGATCTTGCGTGCCATTTGCGGGAACGGACCACCAGAGGATTGCATGTCGAGGAACCAGTCCCATTGGATCATGTTTTCTGGTTTCATCGGACGGAAGCCGCGCAGGTCGTCTGGGTCCGCTGATCCCGTATTGTCAAAGATTGGAACAAAATCGCCAAAGCCGCGCGCGGGGTGGTTGGTCTGATAAGAGTTGCGCACCATGGAATGGCCAAACCGATAGGCGGCCACCGAAAACTCGATGGGCATAAACGGTTGGTGCTTCCATTTGTAGACATCCGACAAGCCAGCCGTCCACCGTTTGCGCTTGTCTGGTGTTGTTTCAAGCGTCAGCGCGGATTTATAGACTTCGTCCACAACGATGCGAGGGACGTAGTCGTTCCAGACAATGTGCTGATAAAGCCAACGCAGAGTGCGGCGGGCCTTTTCAAACGCGTCATCATCGGAAATTGTTGGTTCGGCTGCGCGGGCACGATCGACCAGTGTGTTGTGGGCCAAAAGGAACGCAAGCTGAAGCTGGCTAACCATGCTGTTTTCGTCGTTGCGCATATCACCGATCAAAGCACGCCCGCGAAAGCGGGGCAGGTCGGGCAGACTAGGGTCGCCGTTGACGAAATCAATCGCCATCTTTGCTTTGTCATTTGGATCGTAAAGGTAGGGTTGATCTGCGTGACCCGCGCCGTAGACGTTGTCGAGGTCGAGCCGTGGGGTGCGAAAGTTGATCAAACCGTTTGGATCGTTTTGGCGCATCAAAGAGGATGCTGGATCAAAGGTGATGTCGTGGTCCACGAACTGGCCGAAATAGGTATAGCCAGCGGGGATCTTGGATGAGAATTTTGCCTCTAGGTCGTCGATCACAGATTGGTCTTCTGAAATGTCGCTAGGCTTCGCGCCCGGCAGTTCCACCATCAAATTATTGGCAATATCGAGGAAGAAATCATCGAGTTTGCTTTCTGGAATTCCCGCTGGCGACCAAGCTGGCAATTCGGGGCAGAGCCTGCCGAACGGGCCTTGGTAGAACTTTGATCTGGGGGCGAGGACGTCAAAATGGGTTGAGCCATGAGCCATGGTTCTATCTCCTAAAGTAAAAATTGGGTTCAAAAAATATTGGTCTTAAAAAGCGGAATCAATCCGTAGGTATACGGTAACACAACTTCGAATAGAGTCAAAAGCAATGCCAATCACTCTGGTTGATGGGTGGAATTCTGCTGATTGGGGTTTAGGGGCGTAGGTCTTGGAGACCGTCAAGGATCAGTTTGCCGCCGATGGCCCCAAAGATGAGGCCAAACGCAGTTTCAATGAAGCGGAAGAACCGTGTGTAGCCGCGCATGGCCAGACCAGTAGACAAGATAAACGCATAGCCGCTGTAGATCATAGCCGCGCTAAGCGCCATGGCACAGCCAACGGCCAGCAAGCCAAACGAAGTAACGCCTGATCCGCCAAGGTACATGGACACGGCGATCCACATCATTGCGGTTTTTGGGTTTGTTACGTTTACCAAAACCCCCTTGAAGAAGGCCGCCCGCAGGGTGTTTGCATCTGAGCTGGGTTTCAAAGGGGGCGTTGTGCCGCGTGACAAGAGGATGGTTTTGACGCCGAGGTAGAGAAGATATGCGCCACCAATAAAGCGGAGCGCGGTGACCAGCTGTGGCATCGCAGTGAGTAAAGCCGCGACACCGAACGCAAATAAGGTCGCCCAATAGAGCACGCTGGCCGCAACCCCGAGCGCCGTGGCGAGCCCCGCCTTGCGCCCGTGACCAAGCGAAGACCCCGCAACGGCCAATAGGTTTGGGCCGGGCGCGATTTGCGCCAGTGCAACACCTGTGAGAACGGTTAGGACTTCAAACATAAGGACAGGCTAGGCCACAGAGGCTTATCGATGCAAACAAAAAAGGGCGGGGGAATTTTCCCCGCCCTTTGCGTTTGGAACTGAGTCCGATCTTAATCTTTGCGTTTGATCGGGGCCCAGATTTTCTTGTTTGTCAGCCACAGCAGCACGGCCAGCAGGCCGAGCATCAGCACAGACACAAAGCCAAGCTGTTTGCGAGCCATCAGTTTTGGCTCCGCTGTCCACATCAGGAACGCCGCCACATCTTCGGAGATGTGATAGGTGTCGTTGGCGTGGCCGTCAGCGTATTCTACCAACTCGTCGTCGATAGGCGGGGCCATTGAAATCCAGCCGCCTGGGAAGGCAGTGTTTTCATACAGTGTCACGCCAGCCTGCGTTTTCTCTTCGCCAGTGTAGCCAGTCAGCAAGGCCACAATGTATTCTGGACCACCGATGCCGTACATCAACTGGTTGATACCCAGCCCTGCAGGACCGTGGAAGCCAGCGCGTGCCTTGGCCATCATGGACAGGTCAGGCGCGCCAACACCGTCGTTCGCTGGGAACTTATCCGCTGGCTTTGCTTCACGGAAATCATCCAACTCTGCGTCGAACACTTCGAAGTTTTCAGCGGCGTAGGCCTTTACTTGGTCTTCGTTATAGCCAGGGCCTCCCGCGTCGGACAGGTTGCGGAATGCCACCTGACGCAGACCGTGACAGGCTGCGCAAACCTCGGTGTAAACCTGAAGGCCGCGTTGCAGCTGGTTCTGGTCGAACTTGCCGAAAGGTCCGTCAAACGAAAACTTGATGTTTTCGACTTTGCCACCTTCGCCTGCAGCAATCGCAGCGGAGCCGCCAAAGGACAGGCCGAAGGCTACGGCAATGGAAAGGAGTGTCTTTTTCATATTCTCTCTCCTCACGCTTATTCTGCCGGAGACGCTTTGGCGTCTTTTGGCGGATAATGCGCATCGAAATCAGCTTCGATTGTTTCTGGAACTGGCAGTGGTTTTTCAAGAACACCCAACAGCGGAAGGATGACCAAGAAATATGCGAACCAGTAGATGGAGCCAATCAGGGAAATGGTTGGAACCAGACCTTCGGCTGGACGGGCACCTGCCCACATCAGAACGAAGAAGTCGAGCACCAGCAACCAGAACCACCATTTGAAGGATGGGCGGTATTTACCTGAACGAACGGACGAAGTGTCTGTCCACGGCGCGAGCGCCATCACAGCGATGGACCCGAACATGGCCAACACGCCGAGGAATTTCGCGTCCAAGAACAGCACGTCAAAGGTGATCGCACGCAAGATCGCGTAGAACGGCAAGTAGTACCATTCAGGCACAATGTGTGCAGGTGTCGCGAGTGCGTTTGCTTCGATGTAGTTGTCTGGGTGGCCGAGGTAGTTTGGCATAAAGCCAACAACTGCCATGAACACCATCAGGATCACGACCAGTGCAAACAGGTCTTTGATCACGAAGTATGGCCAGAACGGCACGGTGTCTTTTTCCGCGTCTGCTTTGGATGTGCGGCGCACTTCAACCCCAGTTGGGTTGTTGTTGCCTGTGGTGTGGAACGCCCAGATGTGGACGATAACCAAGCCAGCAATCACAAATGGCAGCAGATAGTGCAGCGAGAAGAAGCGCGTCAGTGTCGCGTTGTCCACCGCTGGCCCACCCAAGAGCCATGTTTGCAAGCCTTCGCCGATGCCAGGAATGGCGCCGAACAGGCCGGTGATAACTGTAGCACCCCAGAAGGACATTTGACCCCAAGGCAAAACATAGCCCAAGAAGCCTGTTGCCATCATTGCGAGGTAGATCAGCATGCCGATGATCCATGTTACCTCACGTGGGGCCTTGTAGGACCCGTAGTAGAGGCCACGGAAGATGTGGGCGTATACGGCGATAAAGAACAACGATGCGCCGTTCATGTGGATGTAACGGATGGCCCAGCCCCCATTCACGTCGCGCATGATGTGTTCAACGGAGTCGAACGCCATGTCTACGTGTGGAGTGTAGTGCATCACCAGAACAACGCCTGTGATGATTTGCAGCACCAGACAGAATGTCAGAACGATGCCC
>CALLAV010000182.1 GCA_938001995.1 uncultured Amylibacter sp.
TTTGCCGCGCTCATCACGCTTTGGGTTACATTTACACCCTGCTTTTTGTGGATATTCGCAGGCGCCCCTTATGTTGAATGGATCAGCAACCAACCCCGCTTACGCGGCGCACTTAGCGCGATCACCGCCGCCGTCGTTGGCGTGATCCTAAACCTGTCGGTCTGGTTCGCTTTGCACGTCTTCTTTGGTGAGGTGACGTTGCTTCAAAACGGTCCGATTTCACTATGGCTGCCAACCCTCAGCAGCCTCAATCCATTCGTAGTCGTACTCTCTTTTATCTGCGGCTACCTTTTGTTGGTGCGCCACATGAATTTGCTTTGGGTGCTGGCTGCTTCTGGTCTGCTTGGTTTCTTAACAAGCCTGATCTAGCGCCTTTTAGCGCAGCACATGTACCGAACATTGCGCATGCCGCACCACGCGTGCTGCCGTCGACCCAAGAAAGTAATCCGCAAGTCCGGGGCGATGAGACGCTACGATAATGCAATCCGCACCCACCTTTTTGGCATATTCAAGAATAGTGGCCCCAGCCGTGCCATGTAGCACTCTGCGATCTTTTACATCCTCTGGCACCACGAGATCAAACTGGTCCTTGGCCGCGTTCTCTAACTGCTGACTCAAATCCGCTGGCACATAAGCCTCTGAAAATGTGGGCACGGTTTCAATCACATGCACCGCGCAAATCTCGGCGTCCATTTTCGCAAGAACACGCGCCAGCGCGAAGGCATTTTCGGTATCCGCCCCTTGTGCGAGGGACACAGGAACGAGGATTTTGGAATACATAGCGGTCTCCTTTTTCTGATATGCGCGAAACATATCGTTCAAAAAGGAGACACACTTTGACCTACATCAAGTCTGTGGCCTTTAAGTCAAATCACCATTCAGCCCAGATTCGATCAACGCGATGGTTTCATCCACACCATAAAGTGCGATGAATCCGCCAAAACGCGGTCCTTGGGACGCGCCCAGCAAAACCTCGTAGATCGCCGTAAACCAATGACGCAGCGGTTCAAATCCGTGGTTCTTACCCACCGCAAACACGATGGATTGCAAATCATCCCCATCCGCCATGTTCAGCGTTTCCACTGGGGCCTCACCATTGCCCATGTCCGCGTTCTTTTTGTCGATCATGGCCTTGGCCACATCCACGTCCTTCAACGCCGCCGCCAAATCCGTTAGCGCGGCGCGTTCCTGATCTGTCGGTGCGCGGAACACTTTCGCAGGCTTAACAAAGTCATGGTAATACCGCACCGCAAAGCCCGCTGCATCGTCCAGTGTCGGGTTCTTTTCGGGCGAAGCATCAGGCGCGTATTTGTTGATAAAGCCCCACATCGCATCCTTGGTTTCCGCCGAAGACACAGACGCCAAATTCAGCAACATCGAAAACGGCACAACCATGTCGCTCGCAGGGACGTTATGCCCGTGGATGTGGAACACAGGGTTGTTCAACCGTGCGGCACCGTCCTGCGTGGCATAGGCCCGCAGCTGTTGGTGATATTCATCCACCGCTTTCGGGATCACATCAAAATGCATCCGCTTCGCCGTCTTGGGTTTAAGGTACATAAAATACGACAGCGATTCTGCAGACGCATATGTCAGCCACTCGTCAATCGACACACCATTCCCAGACGTCTTCGAAATCTTGTGCCCTTCTTCGTCCAAGAACAACTCGTAGACAAAATGGTCAGGCTTCTTGCCTCCCAAAATCTCACAAATACGGTCGTAGATAGGCGTGTTGGTGGAATGGTCTTTGCCGTACATCTCAAAATCCACATCAAGCGCAGCCCAACGTGCGCCAAAATCTGGCTTCCACTGCAATTTTACATTGCCGCCCGTCACAGGCAGGGTGAACTCTTTGCCATCTTCATCGTCAAACGTGATCGTGCCATTCTGGCCATCCACATGCTTCATCGGCACGTACAAAACGCGCCCCGTGTCAGGGTGGATCGGCAGAAAGATGGAGTAGGTCCCCTGACGCTCTTCGCGAAGGGATTTCAGCATCACCTTCATCACGTCGTCGTATTTCTCACAGGCCCGCAATAGAACCTCATCGAACTTGCCAGACTGATAATATTCCGTCGACGAAATGAACTCATATTCAAACCCGAACGTATCCAGAAAACTGTTCATCTTGGCATTATTGTGCGCCCCAAAACTGTCATGCGTGCCAAATGGATCAGGCACAGATGTCAGCGGCTTTTGCAGATGCTCGTGCAAGCTCTCGGCATTTGGCACATTGCCCGGAACCTTACGCATCCCGTCCAAATCGTCAGAAAAACAGATCAACCGCGTCGGGATATCTGACAACACTTCGAACGCGCGACGGATCATTGTCGTACGCGCAACTTCACCAAATGTGCCGATGTGCGGCAGACCCGACGGGCCATATCCTGTTTCAAACAGCACATAACCCTTTTCAGGCGCGCCTTTTGAATACCGTTTCAAAATCTTGCGGGCTTCTTCAAAAGGCCAGGCTTTGCTGCTCATCGCAAGATCACGGAGGTCGGACATGTTGGGTTCCAGTTTTATTTGGTTCAAGCGCACTCCCTATTGCCCCTGCTCGCAAGCGTCAATATTATCAGCGCG
>CALLAV010000183.1 GCA_938001995.1 uncultured Amylibacter sp.
GCTTTTTCGCCAGAACCGTCGATGATTGTTGTTTCATCTTTGGTGATCTGAACTTTTTTCGCAGTGCCGAGCATTTCCATGCCAACATTTTCCAACTTCATGCCGAGGTCTTCGGAAATCACTTGGCCGCCAGTCAGAACAGCAATGTCTTGCAACATGGCTTTACGACGATCGCCGAAACCTGGTGCTTTCACAGCTGCGATTTTCAGACCGCCGCGCAGTTTGTTAACCACGAGAGTTGCAAGCGCTTCGCCTTCAACGTCTTCGGCAATGATCATCAATGGTTTGCCAGACTGGATAACAGTCTCGAGCAGTGGAACCATTGGCTGCAGCGAAGAAAGTTTCTTCTCGTGCAACAGGATCAGAACATCGTCGAGTTCAGTCGTCATTTTGTCTGGGTTCGTCACGAAATATGGTGACAGGTAACCACGGTCAAACTGCATGCCTTCAACAACATCGGTTTCTGTTTCCAGACCTTTGTTCTCTTCAACAGTGATAACGCCTTCGTTGCCAACGCGCTGCATCGCATCGGCGATTTGATCACCAATTGCGTTTTCGCCGTTTGCGGAAATTGTGCCGACCTGTGCAACTTCTGCACTGTCGTTTACCGGACGAGACATGTCTTTGATCGCTTGAACAACAGTAGAAACAGCCGTGTCGATACCGCGCTTCAAATCCATTGGGTTCATGCCAGCAGCAACAGATTTCATGCCTTCTTTAACGATGGCCTGTGCCAGAACTGTTGCGGTTGTTGTACCGTCACCAGCTGTGTCGTTGGTGCGAGAAGCAACTTCTTTCACCATCTGTGCGCCCATGTTTTCGAACTTGCCTTCAAGCTCGATTTCTTTGGCAACGGATACACCATCTTTGGTGATGCGCGGTGCGCCAAAGGATTTGTCCAAAACAACATTACGACCCTTTGGGCCCAATGTTACTTTTACAGCATCAGCCAAAACATTCACGCCTTCCAGCATGCGGTTCCGTGCGTCGGTGCCGAATTTTACGTCTTTTGCAGCCATTTTCATGTGCTCCTATTCGTACGATTAAACTTAGGAAAGAAGACCGAGGATGTCGGATTCTTTCATCATCAACAGCTCTTCGCCGTCGACTGTGACTTCGGTGCCGGACCATTTGCCGAACAACACTTTGTCGCCGTTCTTAACAGCCATTGGGATCAGCTCGCCGCTGTCTTTGCGCGCGCCTTCGCCGCAAGCAACTACGGTGCCCTCAGCTGGTTTCTCTTTAGCTGAATCTGGAATGATCAGACCGCCAGCCGTTTTTTCGTCGCCTTCAAGGCGGCGAACCAGTACACGGTCGTGCAGAGGTGTGAGTGCCATGGAGTATGCTCCTTAACTCTAGTTAATAATTTCTCGGAGGCTTTCGCAGTGATTAGCACTCGCCTCCTCAGAGTGCTAACAGCGGGTTATTTAGGAAACCTACTGACCCGAGTCAAGCGCTACTCGCGGGAAAAAATGTCCGTTTTCAACGTTGCAATTGCACACGTCGCATGGTCCCTTTGGATCAACGTTCCCGAAGATGAAATTAAACCCATGAAATACATTTTTGCCGCCTGCGCCGCACTTGCCCTATTCACAACGGATGTTGCCGCGCGGTGTACGGGGTCTAACCTCTACAACACCACCTCGGCCTCATTCAAAGCATCCGTAAACAAACGATTGGACAAGATACCCTATTCCGAAGGCGTTTACTGGGAGATCAGCAAAGGCGGCAAAACCAGTTGGGTGATCGGCACAATCCATATAACAGACACCCGCGTCAGCAAACCGCCCGCATTCTTTCGCAAGAAAATCCAAAACGCGCGGGTGTTTCAGATGGAATCATCGCCTGCCCAATCCAAAGAGGTTTTCCGCCTCGCCTACAAACAATTCCTAAAGAACAAGCCAAAGCCAAACAAAGTGAATTGGTGGGCCAAACTGACAGATGCAGAGCGGGCTGTTTTAACCAAAGAAGCCCGTATCAAAGGGTTCAAGCTGGATCGCCTAAAACGGGGCACTCCGTTTACAATGGGTGGTTTAATTCGCCGCCCTAAGTGTTCTGAAAGCAAACAGAAATTCCTCGATCTGAACCTTTACGACGTTGCCGTAAAAGCCCGCGTACCTGTTATGGGATTGGATCGGCCTGCAGATGTGGTCAAGAACCTTACAAAACGGCGCACGAACCAAGCGGAATATTTTGAAGTGCTGCGTTTGGAGCTGCAACGGCTCGATCTGCGGCGGCATTATGTGGAAACCATGGTGCAAATGTACCGTGCGGGCGAAGCGGAGCGGTTCCTGACCTTTGAAAGCGCGGCGCGCAAAGCCTATACCCCTGCCCGCTATCACCGGGCTACGGATAAGTTTCTGCGCGACGATATCCTTGCAGGACGCAACAAAAAGTGGATGTCCGCAATCGTGTCCGAAATGAATAAAGGCAATGTGGTCACGGCTGTGGGTGCGGGTCACCTTGCGGGGCGTGAAGGTATCCTTAACCTGTTGAAAAAACGTGGCTTTCAAATCAAGCGGCTTGAGTTGTGAGAAATACCTCGCGTTTCGGTGTCAAATTGACGGGTTTCCCTGAACGTTAGCCACAAAAAAGCATAGAGGTTCCCCGACAAATATGTCAAAACAACCAGAACCACTACAGGACAGAGGTCGGGGGACCCTTACAATGGCAAAGCAACTTGTGACAGCAGCCTTGCTGGCGACCACAACAGCCGTTCTTTCAACTGGGGCTTTCGGGCAATCGTTGAACCTGTATGGCAACAGCGGTTTGATTGATATGCCAACGGCTGAACCCCAGCCAGACGCGCAGATTAGCGGTACAATCGCAGGATCCAAATCGGATCGACGCATCACACTTGCGTTTCAACTGACCAAACGTCTGTCCGCCTCTTTTCGCTACACTGAGCTGAACGACTGGGCCATCGCCACAAACGACAATGACCGTGGCTTTGATGTCCAGTTTCAATTGATCGAGGAAACCGACACCTTGCCGGGCGTGGCCATCGGCCTGCGCGATTTCATGGGCCAAGGGGCTTATGGTGCGGAATACATCGTTGCCACCAAAAAAGTGCACCCAAAATTGCGCCTAACGGGCGGACTGGGCTGGGGTCGTCTAAGCAACTCTAGCAATGTTGCAGACATGCGCGTGGGCGCCAACGCACAAGGTGGCGTGCCAACAACCAAGCAGTGGTTCAACGGACCTGTTGGGTTTTTCGGCGGTGCAGAATGGACCACCCCTGTCCGCGGTCTGACGTTCAAGGCTGAATATTCATCAGACAAATACGCACGCGAAGTGGCCGCAGGCGCGATTGAACGCAAAAGCCCGTTCAACTTTGGACTGGAATACAAACGTAAGGATGCCATCAGCTTTGGTTTGTACTATCTGCATGGTTCAGAGGTCGGTCTGCGTTTTTCCACTGCGATCAACCCAAAACGCCCGCCCTCTGCTGGCTCTTTGGAGCGTGCGCCTTTGCCTGTGATTGCACGGCCCGTAAACTATTCCACCAACACCGATTGGGCCAATCAGCCGTCCTTCAATGCCACTGCACGCAAGCAATTCGCGGCTGTGTTGAAAGAACAAGGCCTCGCGGTCGAAGCGCTGGCAGTGAACGGCACATCCGCCGAATTGCGCATCCGCAACAACACCTTCAACGCCTCTTCCCAAGCCATTGGCCGCGCAGCGCGGGCCATGTCGTTTGTGATGCCCCCTTCGGTCGAAGAGTTCATCATCACGCCTGTGGTGAACGGCATCCCTGCGTCATCCGTTGTAATTCGCCGTTCTGATCTTGAACGCCTTGAGAACGACGCGATGGGAACGGAAAAGATGCTCGCTGCGGCCCAAATCCGGAGCCCATTTGCCCTGCCAGAAGGTGCAGAATACCAACCAGGCCTTTACCCGAACTTTAGCTGGACCATCGCGCCCTACGTGTCGATTTCACTTTTTGACGGGTCTGGCCCAGTGCGCGCCAGCGCGGGTCTGCGCGCCAGTGCAGAATATTCCATCACGCCTGGTTTCTCGATCTCGGGCTCTGTCACACAGCGCGTGTTTGGCAACCAACAAGACGAGGCTCCGCCCCCATCGGGCCTGCCGCGCGTGCGCACGGATCGTGCTTTGTACAAAAAAGAAGGCAAATCTGCGCTGGAAACCCTGACTGCGGATTACCTGTTTAAACCAGGTCCTGATTTTTATGGCCGCGTGTCTGTTGGCTATCTTGAAAGCATGTTTGGCGGCGTATCCACCGAAGTGCTGTGGAAACCTGCGAACCAGAACTGGGGCCTTGGTGTTGATGTGAACTACGTCAAACAGCGGGACTTTGATCAATTGTTTGGCTTTCGCGACTACGATGTGGTGACAGGGCATGTATCTGCCTATTGGTCCGTCAATCGCGGCCTAACGGCACAATTGGATGTGGGACGTTATCTTGCAGGGGATTGGGGTGCGACCCTGTCTGTGGACCGCGTCTTTGCAAACGGCTGGCGCATGGGGGCCTATGCCACTGTGACGGATGCAGATCCAGCCGAATTTGGCGAAGGCAGCTTTACCAAAGGGCTGCGCCTGTCTGTTCCACTAAGCTGGGGCATCGGCACACCCACACGCAAAACATATGCAATCGACATGAACACCGAAGCCCGCGATGGCGGAGCGCGTTTGAACGTGAATAACCGCTTGCACGGCCTTGTCAGCGAATACCAACGGCCCGGCCTAGAGGCAAACTGGGCGCGGTTCTGGCGCTAATGTCTTTGCCGCGCACCTTACTTGCGGGCGCTCTGATATTTGGGCTGATCGCGTGTTCTTCTGAAAAGGAAACACAACCAGGGCTGGGCGAAATCGCACTGGCGATGGCACAGGAACGCCTCAAGCGGAAAGATGTGGAAACCGCAGGTGCAGCAAAAGCCGCACCACAAGTCACGCGCGAACAAATGCAAGCTTTGGGCCGTCCTGTAGTCTTTGTGTCGGTTCCGCGCTTTGGCACGGGCGTTGCTGCGGTGGAGCTGGCCAAAAACGGCCCCTACCGCACCTTTATGGGTGCTGATCAAGCAACCGTCACCCTGCGCGACGGCGTCATAACCGCCACACGTGGGTTGCAGGTGGACTTGATTGCACAAGAAATCTCTATTCCGCCCACATCTTTGTTTCGCGGTGATGGTCCCAAAACCTTTACGAAAACACAGCGCCACCTGACGGGCGAAAGCACGCTTGTCACATACGAATACTCTTGTGCAATTGCGGCGTTACCTGACGCAGAAACACTTAGCGTGTTTGGCAGAACCCATTCCGTGCGCAAATTCGCCGAATTGTGCCGCCGTGATGGGCGGGCCTTTCAGAACGACTATTGGGTAGGGCGATCAGATGGGGTCGTGTGGAAAAGCAACCAGTCCGTGTCCAAAGAAGTGGGCCACGTGACGTTCCAACGGGTTGTGCAGTAAAGGGACCAAACGCGATAGGCTTGGTCCCTACTTTAATTCAGCGTTTAACTCGCCAGACTTGGCAACCACAGCACAATCGCAGGAAATGCGACCAGCAGTGCGATGGTGATACCATCCGCGATAAAGAACGGTGTGACGCCTTTGAACACGTCTTGAACGGTCAGGTCATCCCGCACACCCGCGACGACAAAACAGTTCAGTCCAATGGGCGGGGTAATCAGACAGAACTCCGCCATTTTCACCACCAATATCCCAAACCAGATGCCACACATCGCGCCTGACATGCCAAAGGCACTGTCTGCTGCGCTTACGTCGATCCCACCGTTGAGCGCCATTACCGCAGGATAGGTGATCGGCAGCGTCAACAGCAGCATCCCAATCGCATCCATGAACATACCTAGCACCGCATAGGCCAGCAGGATCAGCACCAACGTTAGCATCGGCGATTGGTCCAGCCCCGTGATCCAGTCACTAAACGCTGTGGGCAATTTCGCCGCTGCAAGGAAACGCACATAGATCAGCACGCCCCAGATGATGGTAAAGATCATCACTGTCAGCTTGGCTGTTTCCAGCAGAGCCTCTTTCAATTGGCCAAGCTTCATACCGCGATACATGGCCATACAAAATACGATGAACGCGCCAACGGCTCCGCCTTCTGTAGGCGTGCCCCATGCTTCGCCAAAGGGGTTGTAGACAAAGAAGATGATGATCACGACCACCGCTACAATGGGCAGCGCTGGTGGCAGGCTTTCGAACCGCTCGCGCCACGTAAAGCCGCTGACAGGCGGACCGACGTTTTTGAAAGTGACCGCAATGCCGATAATCAATGCTGCGTAAACGATCGCGCTAAACATGCCGGGCAAGAACCCTGCAAGCAGCAGTTTTCCTACGTCCTGTTCCACAATGATTGCGTAAATCACAAGGATCGCCGAGGGCGGAATAAGGGAGGCAAGCGTGCCCCCTGCCGCCACAACGCCGGCGGCGAATTGTTTATTATAGCCGATCTTAAGCATTTCGGGGATCGCGATCCGCGCGAACACCGCAGCCGTAGCAACCGACGCACCAGACACCGCCGCAAAACCCGCCGTGGCGAACACAGTTGATACTGCCAGCCCGCCTGGGACCCACGCGATCCAGCGCTTCGCAGCCTCGAACAGGGCCACTGTAAGTTTGGCGTAATAGGCCAAATAGCCGATCAAGATGAATACAGGGATCAGCGACAATACCTGTGCCGACACTTTTGATTGAGGCACTGTGCCCGCCCATTTCACACTGATCTGGACCGCTTTCCAGAACCGTTCAGGATCATAATCCCAGCCGTTCCAACGGACCCAGACAAGGCCAATGAACCCTGCCAAACCCGCCGCGAATGCCACACGCATTCCGAGCAATACCATCACGAGCATTCCGCCCGAGACCCACAAACCAATTGTTACGGGTTCCATTAATCGTCTCCCTGCACGGCGGCCGCTTCAATGGCGGCCTGCTCTGCTACGGTTAAAGTCAGCGGCACGGCCACGGGGTTTTCCAACCCCAGAACGAATGCACGCGCATACCCAAAGGCTTGCAAAATCAAGCGCAGTACCAGCACCCCAAAGGCAATCGGCACGACCAGTTTGCTCGGCCACCACGGAATATAAATGTCGGTAGTACTGTCGCGCGAACACAGCGGGCGCGAACAATCAAAGGCACGATCAAAGTGTTCAAAGGCCCCCCACGTCAGCGCCACAATCAGCA
>CALLAV010000184.1 GCA_938001995.1 uncultured Amylibacter sp.
AGGTTCGCCATCGAAATATCTTTGTCGATGCACAACCCCTCATACTGGTGGAACATCGGCGTATGCGTCTGGTCATAATCGGCGCGGTACACACGACCGGGACAAATGATCCGACACGGCGCGCCGTGCTTCTCCATATACCGAATTTGCACAGGGGACGTGTGCGTGCGCAATACATGCGGCGGGCGATCATCGCCCGCATCACGGTGCAGATAGAACGTGTCCATCTCTTGGCGCGACGGATGCTCTGGCGCAATATTCAGCGCGTCAAAGTTATACCAGTCGTTTTCAATCTGCGGTCCCTCAGCCACCGCAAACCCAAGGTCCGCGAAAATCGCGATCACTTCCTCGGTCACTTGGCTGATCGGATGGATCGTGCCCTGCCGACGTGGACGCCCCGCCAAAGACACGTCAATCCATTCAGAGCGCAAACGCTCCTCCAGCGCTGCATCGCCCAGCGCCTCTTTCTTCGCGGCAATCGCCGAATTGATCTCGTTCTTAAGCGCGTTCAGCGCGGGGCCAGCAACTTGCTTTTCCTCGGGTGTCATCTTGCCCAGCTCGCGCATCTTGAGCGACACTTCGCCCTTTTTGCCAACGGCACTGACGCGGATGTCTTCCAAAGCGGATTCATCCGCTGCGTTAGCAACCAAAGTTAGGTATTTTTGCTTAAGATCATCCATCGCGTTCGTCCTTAATTCGTCGCAAAAGGGTCTAGCAGACTTGTCGTTAAGTACAAGACGCTGATGGGCTCTCGGTTTTCACGATAAGCCATGCGGATAAATAGGATTGCAGCCGATCCGTTAACGCAATGTCCGAATGTAATGCGCAAAAATGCAGAGCCATCGCCTGAAAGAAAAACGCCTGCACGCCTTCGGACAACAATTGCGGTGAAACGTCGGCGCGATACTCCCCCACTTCCATCCAGCCACACATCAATTCATCAAAGCGCCCGATGGTCATGGCAATCGGCCCGATATCTTCGATCAGAGTTGCGCCTGAGTAGCGCATCACCACGTCAAAAACATATCTTTCGCTAGTCAAAAAGGTCAGCAGAGGGGACATGATAGCGACAACTTCTGGAATTGTTTTTGGCGCGGGCGCTTTTTCCCAGTCATCAAGAATACGATCAATATGCGCGCCGATCAGGCGATCCATCAACGCATCCTTGTCGCGGAAATGCGCAAAAAAGGTGCCTTTGGCAACTCCTGCTTTTTGAACCACGTCTTCGACACGAAGGGCGGTGTATCCCTCTTTCGCAATTAGTACCTCGGCTGCGGCAATAAGTTTGGCACGGGTTTTCAGCGTGCGTTGTTGAACAGGTTTGGTCATAGGCCGATATTGCACAAAATTTGACTGTGGTCAAATTAGTTATTGACCGAGGTCAATTTCTGTATCAATAAAATGACCACAGTCAATTATTGGAGAGAATCATGACCAAACGAATTCACATTTTGAACGGGCACCCTGCCGAAACATCCCTGAACCGGACCTTGGCTGAGGCCTATGCGGCGGCGGCACGCACAGCGGGGCATGAAGTGCGGATCACACATCTGAATGAAGTGAATTTCGATATGGATTTCGGCCTGGCAGGGTACGCCAAGACCAAACCTTTGGAACCTGTGCTTGAGACATTCCTGACCGATCTGGAGTGGTCCACCCACTTTGTTATTTTCACGCCGCTTTGGTGGGGCGGCATGCCTGCAAAGTTGAAAGGGTTGTTTGATCGGTCGCTTTTGCCGGGCCGTGCTTTTGACACGCGTGTTCTGCTTAAAAGCGGTATGCCTTCACCCATGCTTGGGGGGCGATCGGCGCGGGTTGTGATTACATCTGACACGCCAAAATGGTTTCTATCCCTGTTCTACCGCAACAGTTTGATCCACCAATTACGCGGACAAATCCTTGCATTTGTTGGAATCAAACCTGCGCCTGTCACCTATTTTTCGGGGACAAGTCACCCAAAGGCAGGACGGATTGAAATCTGGACCAACAAAATAAAGAGGCTTGGTACCGCTGGAGTATGAAAAAGAAAAAGGCCGCACCATTTCTGAAGCGGCCTTTTAAAATTCAGTAGTCGATGTTTGACTTACGCCAACGCACCTTTGGCGGAATCAACAATCGCGTTGAACGCCTCTGGTTCGTGAACAGCCAGATCAGCCAGAACCTTACGGTCGACTTCGATACCAGCCAAGTTCAGGCCGTTGATGAATTTGCTGTATGTCAGCGCTTCATCATGGGCCCGCACACCTGCGTTAATCCGTTGGATCCACAATGCGCGGAAGTTGCGCTTGCGGTTCTTACGGTCGCGGGTTGCGTATTGGTTTGCTTTATCGACAGCTTGTGTAGCTGTGCGGAAATTCGTGGACCGTGCGCCGTAGTAACCTTTGGCGGCTTTAACAACTTTACGGTGACGAGCGTGGGACGATGCGCCCCCTTTTACACGTGACATTTCTCAGGACTCCTTAGCGGTTATACGGCATGTATGACTTCACGATGTTTTCATCTGCTTTACACAGCGTGGTTGTCCCACGTGCGTTGCGGATGAATTTCCGTGAACGTTTGATCATACCGTGGCGTTTCCCCGCTTGGGCCGCCAACACACGGCCAGTGGCCGTCACTTTAAAGCGCTTTTTGGCGCTTGATTTGGTCTTCATCTTGGGCATTTCCGTCTCCTCGTTAGAAGTTGGTTTAAACACGCGACTCGGCAGCCCTTCGGCCGGACGCGCAGTAGAAGCTGGCTTTTAGGCCTGCCCCAATTCATTTGCAAGGAGAAAAAACGTCAAAAACAGCGCTAGGTCCACTCCGCGATCAAACGATACACGGCCTGTGGCAGATGTTGTGGTGTTAGCGATTGATCAGACAAGACCCATGCCCATCCAAGCAATCCAGCGCCCACCAAAACCCCAATCAATCCAGACAAGGGGGAGCGTCTTTCCACCATAGCATTTGTGACAGCCACAAGGCCGATAATCACAATCAGTGTTCCGCCAACAAGTTGATAGTCATAAGGCATAACGGTCCATCCACGTTGGTTCTAGGCGCTATTCTTCGCCTCCGAATATCAGTTTTTCCTGCACAGGGGCAACACGCAAGATGTTCGTCGACCCTGGTTGGTTGAAAGGAATCCCCGCTGTGACAACGATTTTGTCTTCTTCCGTGGCAAATTCATAGTTCCGCGCCGCCCGTGCAGCACTGACAACCGCCATTTTAAAGCGACCAACTTCGGAGGTCTGAACACTATGCAACCCCCAGACGAGCGTCATGCGCCGCGCAGTGTCTATCAGTGGTGTCAGCGCAATAATCGGCACTTGCGGGCGTTCCCGCGCCGCCAGAAAAGCGGTGGTTCCAGAGTGCGTGAAGCAACAGATGGCCTTGATGTCTGTGGTCTCGGCCACTTCTCGGGCCGCCACGGTGATCGCTTCGGCCACTGAATTTCGGGACGCAGAACGGGACGCTTCGATAATTTGACGAAAGGTTGGATCAAGCTCTACTTCTTCGGCCACATTGTTCATGGTCCGCACGGCTTCGATCGGGTAATCGCCCGCAGCGGATTCCGCCGACAACATCACTGCATCCGCGCCTTCATAGATCGCGGCGGCCACGTCAGAAACTTCGGCGCGGGTTGGCACAGGAGCGGTGATCATGCTTTCCATCATTTGGGTTGCAACAATCACCGGTTTGCCCACATGACGACACCGACGCACAAGACGTTTCTGAATAGGCGGCACTTGGCTGACAGGGAGTTCCACACCCAAATCACCTCGGGCGACCATGATGCCATCACTCACGGCTAGAATTTCATCAAACGCTTTCACAGCCGCTGGTTTTTCAATCTTGGAAATCAGTGTCGCACGGCCGTTGGCCAATTCGCGTGCTTCCAAAACATCCTCTGGACGCTGCACAAAAGACAGTGCCAGCCAATCAACACCCAACTCACAAACGAATTCTAGATCGGCGCGATCTTTTTCGGACAGCGCAGCGAGCGGTAACACGACATCAGGCACGTTCACGCCTTTGCGGTTGGAAATCTGTCCGCCCACTTCGACCACACAGGCCGCAAAATCGCTTCCGCATTCTGTAACACGCAGACGCATTTTGCCGTCGTTGACCAACAAAGTTGATCCAACTTCTAGCGCGTCAAAAATCTCTTTATGCGGCAAACAAACACGGGTCACATCCCCTGGGGTTTCGTCCAAATCGAACCGAAAGGCCGCGCCCTCGACCAGCTCTTCTCCGTCGTCATTGGCAAAGACGCCACAGCGCAATTTTGGGCCCTGAAGATCAGCTAAAATGCCAATAGGACGCCCCATATCCCGTTCAATATCTCGGATTGTCTGGTGCTTTTCGCGAATTTCTTCGTGGCTGCCATGGCTCATGTTCAGGCGGAACACATCCGCCCCCGCTTCGAACAGACCCCGGATCACCTCATAGGTCTCCGATGCCGGCCCCAGCGTTGCCACAACTTTCACACTTCTCATTCGGCGCATCATTTTTCCTTTATCGCTAACGTTGGTCTTTATATCAGGCCGAATTTTCTTGTCTGCCCTAAAATCCCGCCACCGCTCTGGCTCTTTACACGCAAGCGGCGTATTTCAAGGAAAACCAATGGATACCACGCGATGGACTACGCCCCTTTTGTAACAACTGGATCACAGCGCAAGGCCCAAGTGATCGTGATTTGCGACCATGCGGCCAACACGGTTCCGCCGTCGATTGCAGGCGGTGATCTGGGCTTGCCTGCGTCGGATATGGGCCGTCACATCGCCTATGACATTGGCGCGGCAGGGGTTTCTAACCATCTTGGACTTCTGCTCGACGCCCCTGTTGTTTGCTCAAATTTCTCTCGTCTTGTGATTGATCCCAACAGAGGCGAGGACGACCCGACCCTTTTGATGCGTCTTTATGATGGCACGCTCATTCCCGCGAACAGACACGCTACAGAGGCCGATCTATCAGAGCGCCTGGACCTGTGCTATCGCCCGTATCACGCCGAACTGGCACGTTTGGTGGCCGAGCGGGACAATCCTGTCATTATATCCGTTCACAGCTTCACACCGAAGCTGAACGGCCGCCCCCCGCGCCCTTGGGAAATTGGGATATTATCCAATCACGACCGCCGCTTGTCCGACCCACTTCTAGATGCACTGTACCTGCAGGACGATATTACGACGGGTGATAACGTCCCATACACAGGGTATTTGCAAGGGGACACCATGGACAAACATGCCCTGCCCACTGGCCTGTTGCACACGCTGATCGAGGTTCGAAATGACTTGATTGAAGATCAAATTGGTCAAGAAAGATGGGCGACCCGCCTTGCCCCACTGATCAAAACCGCCATATCTAAAGCCATCGCTTGAAGGAGCCTGTCATGGACGCGCAAACGAAAATCGAACTTGAAGCTGCCGCCTTTCGCCGCTTGCAAAAACATCTGATGGAAGATCGCACGGACGTGCAGAACATCGACATGATGAACCAGCACGGCTTTTGCCGAAACTGTCTGGCCCGTTGGTATCAGGAAGCCGCGAATGAGCGCGGGATCGACATGGACAAGATGGAAGGCCGCGAGGCGTTTTACGGCATGCCGTTCAGCGAGTGGAAAGCGAAGTATCAGACGGACGCAACGCCAGATCAGAAGGCAGCTTTTGATCAAAGCCACAGTTAACCGTTTCTAATTCTGGGCGATCAGGCAGATCATTTGGTTGGTTCAAACGCGTGACCAACCCAATGGCCTGCAGTCCACACAGCACCCACCAGCCTGGATCCATCTGCCCCCGCAGACCCAGCCGCGCCGAACTTGGGAAGGCGTGATGGTTGTTGTGCCAACACTCGCCAAACGTCAGCAGGCCAAAGCCGCGAACATTATAGCCCTGCACGGATGCGCCGCGAATATGCCAATCACGATGGCCGTCATTGTGGGCGAAATACCCGATGAGCCAGTGACCGAAAACGGAAATTGTGACCCGCGCGCAGATGCCCCAAGCGACCCATCCGATCCCCCCGAGGACGAACAACAGCAACGCAAGCGGCAGTTGTTGCCCCATCCAAGACCATTCCACAAACCGATAAAACCGATCCTGCGCAATCCGCTTTGGGACGTGGTATTGGGGCGGGTGATCCAAATGCAGTTTGCAATGCAACTGCCACCAGAAATCGCGCAGAATTCCACTTTGATGCGCCAGAAACGGATGACACGCTGGCTGTCGCTGCGCCCAATCCCGCATGTCGTGCATGACCATCATGCCAAACGGTCCGCCAAGGCCCACCAACGTCCCGAGGTAGACAAACACACGCTCCAACCACAACGGGCAATCATATGCTTCATGGATCAGCTTGCGATGCATGCCAAGCGAATGGCCCAAGCATAGGGTCACCGCGCTCACGCCCAAGAAGACAAAAACCGCGGACCACGAAAACCAGAACGTCCCGCCGACCAGCCACCCAATGAGCATCCCTGTCCACCAGATCGACTTTTGCGCAGACCAGCGCACAACGCCGTTCTTAGGGTCCGCATCACCATCGAAATCAATGCGCGTATGCAGGCCAGTGTCGCTCACTTGCGTGCAATCACTGTGTCGATCAGATAGGCCGCACTGCGTTCAAACGCATAGCTTTGAAGCGGCCCGAAATACCACGCAGGATCAAGCTTGCGGTGGTAATGCACGGTGAGCGACACCTCAGTTTGTCCATCGCCCAGATCGCGAAACTGCACCTCGGTCCCGTCAATCTGAACATAGCTCGCAAGATAGCTGGTGTTTTCAATCACCGTCGTGCGCACGAAATCGTCGCCCACATCCGAAATCTCAAGCGAAAACTGCCCTTCGTGTACATTCGTGTAAAACCACCGCTTATAAATGAAATCGAGCGTATGAATATCGCCCGCGTTAAGCGTCCCTGCATCCACTTTCACAGGCAAGGGAAAGATAGACAGGAACCAATTCCGATCGCCCTCAAATTCAATTGGGGCGGCCATATTGGCCTTCAAATGTGCAATAGATCCATCCAGCACTGCCACATGCGTCGCTTCTGCTTTGCGCGGCAAGCTGGTGGCGGGAAACACACCCTCAAGCGATAGCAGGCCAACAACCAAAGGCAGGACAACCACCTTCATATGCGAATAGTCGCGGTTGCGGGTAAATGCATAGTGGATCAAGGCGCACAAGTAATAGATTGGCATAAACATCAGCACGCAAATGAAGCCTTCGAAAAGAATAAACGAGGTCGCCAGCATCACCACCGTCGCATCGCGCAGGTGATTGAAGAACTGTCGACCGCGCGAATTTTCAACCTCGTAAGGGATGAACTGGTGGATCAGAACGGACACTGCAAAGGGCACAGCCAGATATAGCAATGACGTCGTTGCAAATCGCGAATCGAGCAGCGCACGGATCACAAAAGCAACGATAGCCACAATGAAAAGAATGCGGATCAATTGAGAGCGGTTGTAGGGAAACAGTGTCATAAGCCGACCATACCAAGCCGCCTGATCAGAACAATCAAAAAAGCCGAGCACAGGGCTCGGCCTTTCCATTTGGTTTTGGGCGGATCAGATCGCGCGTTTGCGGCTTTCGTCGATGTAAATCTCGCGCAGGCGTTGGGACACTTTGCCTGGTGTGCCTTCGCCGATGGTTTCGCCTTCGATTTTCACAACGGGCATCACAAAGGTGGACGCGGAAGAGATGAACGCTTCATCCGCTGTTTTTGCTTCGTCTGGCGTGAAGTTGCGCTCTTCGATCTCCATTTGCGATTCCTTGGCGTATTTCAGCAAAGACGCGCGTGTAATCCCGTGCAGAATGTCGTTGGATAGACCCCGGGTGATGATCTTATTGCCCTTCACGATATAAGCGTTGTTGGATGACCCTTCGGTCACAAATCCATCTTCCACCAGCCACGCATCATCCGCACCCGCCGCTTTGGCCATCATCTTACACATAGACGGGTACAGCAGTTGCACGGTTTTAATATCGCGACGGCCCCAACGGATATCATCCGCAAAAATCACCGACATGCCGTTCTTGGATGCATCCGTGTCGAGCAGTGGTTTGGACTGTGTGAACAGGCAAAGCGTGGGCGTCGCATCTTTTGGATACACAAAATCACGATCCGCCGCGCCGCGTGTAATTTGCAGATAAACTCCACCTTGGTCCACGTCGTTCAACCGCACCAATTCGCGGTGAATTTCCAGTAGGTCGTCAAAGCCTTCAGGCTTGTCCATGTCCAACTCACCCAGCGAGCGTTCCAGCCGTTTGAGGTGGCCATCAAATTCCAACAGCTTGCCGTCCAAAACAGACGTCACTTCGTAAACGCCATCCGCCATCAGGAACCCACGGTCAAAAATCGAAACCTTAGCTTCGTTTTCAGGCAGGTACTCGCCGTTCAAATAGACTGTTCTCATCATCGTATCTCCTAAAGGGGTCGCGTAGGACTTTTGGTTTGTTCTAACAAAAATGGATCGCTGCACCAGTGCGAAGTGATTGCGCACAGGCTTCGCGTAGGACCAGACAACTGTGTGTGGCAATCGGTTGCGCAGTCCATAGCGCCGAAATCGCCGTGCGATCAGGGGCTTCAATCAGGGCAAACAGTTGGTCATCATCATGGCGCAAATCGGCAGGGATTTCCAAATGCCGCGCCAGTTGGTTCAACTCTGCCTCAAGCCGCATGACAGACCCAAGTGGCCAAAGGTGTTCGCTGTCTGACGACACCCGCTTGGGCACAATCGGCATTTCAAAGGCAACGGGCACGTAATACCCATCACAATCCGAATGCACAGACAGATGTACAAATGGCGGCAGTTTCGGTTTTTCTTTTGTCTTGAAAATCTGACGAAACGCTTTGCCGATAAGGGTAAAGTTTCCCTTGCCCGTCAGATGTTCAAAAAACTCTGTCACCAACTCTTCGGACAGGTCTTTTTGCGATCCATCAAGTAAAATATCGCGGGGGATATCCCGCTTTTTCCAAACATATCCTGCAACTTCGCGCAGTGCGTGCAGGCCAGAATACCCCAGAAAATCCGCAGACCACGTATCACCCGTTGTCGGTTCTGCCAGTCGCTCCAGCCCTTTTTCGGCCAACGCTTCGTCCATCAGCTCATAATCCGCAAAGGCGAACTCCGCCTCTTCGGGATCATTGGCGACTACATCTGCCAAATAGCCAACTTCTATGGACAGGCCCATGGTGAATTAACCCCACAAACCCGCAGACGGCCCATGTACGCCTGCCTCATCAAAGAACAGTGGCTCTGCTCGGTCTTCGGCCAGCAACAACGGCCCGTCGAGGTCGGTCACCGCCGCACCCTGCGCCACAATCGTTGCAGGGGCCATTGCAAGCGATGATCCAACCATACAGCCAACCATCACGTCGTACCCCTCGGCCAACGCCGCTTCGCGCAAACGCAATGCTTCGGTCAGACCGCCCGTCTTATCCAGCTTGATATTCGCCATGTCATACTTGCCCTTCAAATGCGGCAAAGACGCTGCATCATGGCAGCTTTCATCGGCGCACACAGGCAACACACGTTCCAATTCCAACAGCGCGTCATCTTCACCCGCAGGCAATGGTTGTTCCACCATCTGTACGCCCAACCGCACCAGAACTGGGGCCAGCGTTTGATACAGCTCAGGCGTCCAACCTTCGTTCGCATCCACAATGATCCGCGCATCAGGCGCACCACGACGCACCGCTTCGATCCGTGCCACGTCTTCTTCGCCACCCCCGAGCTTAGTTTTCAACAGCGGGCGAAACGCATTTTCCGCCGCCTGCTTTTCCATCGCATCAGGTGTACCGAGCGATAGGGTATAAGCCGTAATCTCAGGTTTTGGCGCTGGCAAACCGAGCAAATCCCAAACCCGCTTACCCGCCGTCTTCGCTTCCAAATCCCACAACGCACAATCGACCGCATTGCGCGCTGCACCTGCTGGCAGCATATCGAGCAAGCCAACGCGATCCACGTCACCCGTCAGGCCATTCACCTGATCCGCAACACTTTCCATCGTCTCATCATACCGCGCGTAGGGCACACATTCGCCCCAACCAACCACACCGTCTTTTTCAACACGGACAGTCAAAACCTTGGCTTCTGTACGCGATCCACGGGAAATCGTGAACACTTGCGCAAGTTTGAACACATCAGGAGTGACGGTGATTTTCATGGGTTCGGCCTTTTCAAAAACAAACAGCCCCGATGTGCGTCGGAGCTGCTCTAAATCGTAGGGTGGGCTTCAGCCCGCCACAACCTTAAACAGCGTCCAGCGCGTCTACCAAACGGCCAGCGCCGTGGCGGAATGGATCAACCGTTGGCAGTCCCATCTCGGCCTCAACCTTTGCCAGATAAGCATTGGCCTCATCCTCGGACATGTGCTGCGTGTTCACCGAAATGCCCACAACTTTACAGTCTGGATTTGCAACCTGCGCCAGTGGCAACGCGGTGTCGCGCAACTGCTGCAAGGTTGGCTGCTGGTATTCTGGTAAACCGCGCATGTGCGCGCGTGTTGGCTCGTGGCTCAAGATCAACGCATCAGGTTGACCACCGTGTACCAAGGCCATTGTCACGCCAGAATAGGAAACGTGGAACAAGGAGCCCTGCCCCTCGATCAGGTCCCAGTGATCCGCGTCGTTGTCAGGCGTCAAGTATTCCACAGAACCCGCCATAAAGTCGGCGATCACAGCATCCAGTGGCACACCATCGCCAGTGATCAGGATGCCAGTTTGGCCCGTCGCACGGAACGTCGCCTTCATGCCACGCTTCAGCATTTCGCGCTCCATGGCGATGCCTGTGTACATTTTACCAACGGAACAATCTGTCCCCACGGCCAAGCACCGCTTGCCTGTCCGCTTTTTGCCGTTCGCAATCGGATAATCTACAGTTGGGATACGCACGTCGTGCAATGTCTTGCCGTTACGCTCAGCCGCTTCCACCAAATCAGCTTCGTCATTCAGCAGGTTGTGTAGGCCAGAGGCCACGTCCATACCCGCATCAAGCGCCTCAACCAGAACGGATTTCCAAGCGTCAGAAATCACACCACCACGGTTGGCCACACCGATCACCAGTGTCTTACAGCCAGCGGCCGCAGCTTCGGTAATCGTCATGTCTGGCAGGTGCATATTGGCGTTGCAGCCCTCCATGCGGAACTGGCCCAAAGACGCGTCAGGACGCCAATCTTTGATACCTTGTGCAACTTTTGCAGCGAGTCCGTCAGGGGCGTCGCCCAAGAACAGCAAATACGGTGTTTCAATCATAGCAGTGCTCCTTCGAATCTGTTGTCCACGTCATAGTAGAAATTTCATGAAAGAAAATCGGTAATTTTCACGTCGCACGCAGTGTTTCACGCACTGTTTTGCGCAATATGTAGAAATTCACCGAAGAATCTTCGAAAATCGAAATATGAAGCGCGGAATCATTCGAAGGCGCAATCGAAACATTCACCAAAACGGGAAAATTGCCTACTTCGGCAACCAAATTCGAAATGCGGCCCCCTGATCAGAATTTTCCACCAGTTCCAATGTACCACCGTGCCCGCGCACCAATTCCGCCGAAATCGCAAGGCCTAGGCCTGTACCACCCTTTCGCACGCTGCCCTCAAACGGCTTAAAGATGTTCTCCATCGCCCGCGGCGGCAATCCCGGCCCGTCGTCGCGCACCATCACGCTCCATCCGTCTGGGGTTTCCTCACCGCTCAGCACGATACGGCCACCTTTGCCTGCGGCAAGAACTTGGCGTGCATTGCGCACAAGGTTGTTGATCACACGGTATATTTGATCTTCATCCGCCTGCATTTCAATCGCACCCACCTCTTGGGCGACGATTTCAACTGTGCCATCGGACAGGGCCAGTGTTTCTGCCTCAACCACATCATCCAACAGGCGTTGCAAGGATACTTTTCGCAATGTCGGCGCGGCTTCTTCTGCTTTGCCAAAGGCCAGTGTGCTTTCACACAGGTTTACAGCCCGACTGAGGCTGTTGAGCAATTTTGGCGCGGATTTTTGAACGCGCGGATCGTCGGAATGCTCCATCCGATCCGCCAGCAACTGCGTGGTTGTTAAGATATTTCGCAGATCATGGCTGATCTTTGACACCGCCCCGCCCAGCGCCGCCAAGCGCTCCTTTTGCCGCAGCGAGGTGTTGAGCTGAGTTTCCATACTGTGAAGTGCGGTCTCCGCCTCGAAAATTTCCGTCACAGTGGCCTTGGGCTGAATAATGCGTCGCGCGTCTTCGGGCGCTTCCTCATATTTCTTGATCTGTCGCACCAGCCGTTCAATGGGCCGCACCATGAACCGCCGCACCGCCAAAAACAGCAGCGCTGCCGTGAAGGCAGAAATTACCGCAGATAGCACCAGAATGTTGCGACCATAATCCCAAAGGGCTGCGCGCAAAGGCGCTTCTTCCAGCGCCACTTCGATCATCAAGCCCGCACCTTTTACAGGTTGCCCCAAAACGCGAATAACGCGGTCCTCCTGGGGGAGCATCGTCATGAAAGCGTCTTTGATCAGCGTAAACGGTGATGGATCGCGCAGATCATAGCTTTGCTCGATCATAGCTGGCATCGGCGACGCAAGAATCAATTCCCGAATGGAATCGCGCCGCAATACGATGTTCAATACACCGGCATTTTCCAGCAGCTCTGCTTCTAACTCAGGCTCTACCATATCGTTGGGCGTTGCCAGCAGAGACAGGGACGCGATCTGCGACCGCTCCAACCGTTCTTGCAGATAGTCCACACGGAACCGCGATACCGAAGGCACAAAAATCAAGACTTCTGCCAACATGACGAAGATAATCGTCAGCAACAAAAAACGTCCTGAAAGTGACTTTAGAAACATCGGCATCCCTATGCGTGCAGAATGGTCTGCACATAACCTTTACGCGCGATCCAATCAACCAGATCAGAACCGTTGAACAAAGCGCACGACACGTTTCACCCAATCGTTTTCGAACAAACGCGGTGTGAAATAGGCACCGGCTGCCCGTTTATTCACTTCACCCAATGTCGGATAAGGTGAAACCATACCAGCAACGGCACCCATCTTCATCTTGTTCGCAATGGCCAGCGCCCAGACTTGGATCAATTCACCCGCTTGCGCCCCCGCAATGGTCGCACCCACAGGTTTGCCCTTCACAACCATCACTTTGACAAAACCTTTGGTCTTCAATTCGGCCCGCGCACGGTCGTTTTCGGCGTAATCGAATTTCACCACTTCCAATTTGTCGCCATGCACGTCCCGTGCCTGCGCTTCGGTCAGGCCAACCTGTGCCAGTTCTGGGTCCGTATAGGTTGCCCACGGAATGTGATCCGTCCGCTGCTTTGACGGCAGTCCAAACAGCGCGGATCGAATGATCACCCCCGCATGATACCCCGCCACATGGGTAAATTGCAGCCCAGCGGCCACATCCCCAATTGCATATATCTTCTTATTGGTGGTCTTCAGGCTCGCATCCACTTTGATCCCACCACGCACAGGTTCCACACCCGCCGCCTCTAGGTTCAGCTTATCCACATTCGGTTTGCGGCCAACGGCCATCAACAGATGGGAGCCTTCATAGACTGCGCCATCCTTCGTTTCGACTTCAATTGCGCCCGCTTTGCCACGCACTTCGCTTGCCAGCGCACCTTCAACAATCTCCACACCCTCGGCGCGGATATTCTCCAGAACAACCGCAGCGGCGTCAGGATCATCCTTGCCCAGCGCTTTGTCGCCCTCCAGCACAGTCACCTGACAGCCCAAACGCCGATGCGCCTGCGCCATTTCCATGCCTATCGGCCCTCCGCCAATCACAATCAAATGCTCTGGCTTTTCGCGCAGATCAAAGATGTCTTCGTTTGTGAAATGCGGAACGCTGTCCAGGCCGGGGATGGGCGGCACAAAAGGCGACGACCCCGTGGCAATCACAAACCGCCGCGCAGTGATGATCGTGTCGCCCGCTTGCAATTCCGTGGGGGAAATGAACGTGCCATATTCTTCGATCACCTTCACACCAAGGCCTTCGAACCGTTCTACACTGTCATGGGGTTCAATCCCCGCAATCACGGATCGCACATGATCCTTCGCCGCCGCGTAATCCACTTTGGGCGTCACAGGCACAACACCAAACTCGCGGCCTGTTGTCATCGCATGGGCATGTTTGCCCGCCGCGATCAGCGCCTTGCTCGGCACACAGCCATAGTTCAGGCAATCGCCGCCCATTTTGTGCCCTTCAACCAGCACAACATCCGCGCCCATCTGCACAGCGCCCGCCGCGACAGACAAACCGCCCGACCCGCCGCCAATGATGCATAGGTCCGTTTTGATACGATTACTCATCAGATCGCATCCTTCTTATTCGTAAATTTCTTAATAATGATTGGTAGCACCGCTAACGCGCACAGACCAAGAATTGGCCCCAAAATATGCGGCTCAAAGATGATCCCAAGGTTCGGGCTTTCGCCGCGTGCAAACACTTCGCCAAGGCCCGAGCCGACAGACGTGTAAACAATCGATCCTGGCATAATCCCAAAGAACGTTGTGAACGCGAAGTTGCGAAGGCTAACACCCAAAAACGCAGGCGCAAGGTTTGCCAGAAAGAACGGGATCGCAGGAACCAGTCGCATGAGAAACAAGAAACTGATTTCATTCTCGCGCAGCCCTGCCTCCATCTTCTGCATCAACCCCGGCTTCTCGGCCAGTTTCGCGTGCAGCATATCCCCGAGCCCCAGCTTCGCCGCCGAGAAAATCGCAATCGCCCCCAGCGTCGCGCCGATCACACAAAACAACGCCCCCGGGAAAATACCAAACAAAAACCCACCCGCCAGCGTCATCACAGCAGCACCCGGCAGCGAAAACGCCACCACCGCAATATAAATCAAAACAAACACAATGGCTGCGAGCGCATAGTTGCTGTCGCGCCACGCAATCAACGCTTCGCGGTTGTCGCGCAGGGCGTCAAAGCTCAGAACGTCGCGCAGGGCGAAAAACCCGATTGCCGCCACCAACACAATCACAACCAACGGCACTAACCGTTTCACATCAAAAGACTTCTTTTCCATGACATCCGCCATTTCCATCCCCTTTCGGGACCCAATTTCTTAGTTGCCCCTTCTTCGCGCAAACCGAGCGCTCAATGATACCCCACTCACGCGCCATTGATCGCGCGGGATGAAATGTTTCAGAAAACCATGCCTCAAACGCCGATTCCTGTAACATCCACCACGAAGCTGTTATAAAACCCCCGAAATATTGCAGATTTTTGCGCCAAACCGAATTGACAGGCCATGGCGCACGTCCTAGAAGCCAACTCTCGAATACACACGGCCTTCGAATCTCTATGGGTTTGGGCCATCCGATCAGGAGACCTGACATGAAACGTACTTATCAGCCGAGCAACCTTGTTCGCAAACGCCGCCACGGCTTTCGTTCGCGCATGGCGACAAAAGCTGGCCGCAAGATCCTAAACCGTCGTCGTGCTCAAGGTCGCAAAGACCTGTCTGCATAAGACGTTCGACCGAAAGGTCTGTGATTTTGAAACCGCCGAAGGCGCCCCAAAGCATCCCAAATGATGCCGAGGCAACGCCTTCGGCGGTTTCCGTTCGTTTGAACGATGGTCATGTACAGGTAATGAAAGCCCGCAACCAATACCTCGCCTGTAACAACAAACTGCGCCAAGGAACCAAAGCCTTTCTGTTGCAAGCCCGCAACCGCCGCGACGATGACCCAACAATTAACGTCGGCTTTACCTGCTCCAAAAAAGTCGGCAACGCCGTCGCCCGCAACCGCGCCAAACGCCGTCTGCGCGAAATTGCTCGGCTCACTCTGCCTGATCATGGCATAAAAGGCTGGGACTACGTCCTAATAGGCCGCAAAGACGTCACCGCAATGCGAGACTTTGACCAAATGCTCAGCGACCTAAAATGGGCCCTAGGGAAAGTTCACGGCTAAGCAGTTTTTTTCTTGACCCAAATATCCAAATTCCAACACTGCCGCCCAGCGCTCATTTTAGACAATCATCACAAACCCATCCCCACAAAGTGATTTCTTTGGGACCGCATTCGCATCCTACTCCTGTAGAACGACGAAAACCCCAAAGGACTTCTATGTGTCGCCTGACTGCCTATCTCGGCCCCGAAATCGCGCTTGAACGTATCATCGTTACCCCCAGCCATTCCCTGCTGGAACAATCCCAAGCCGCGACCGAGGCAAAGCTTTCGACCAATGGCGATGGGTTTGGAATTTCGTGGTATGGCGATAGCCCAATTCCTGGCCTCTACCGCGATGTGCTACCCGCGTGGTCTGACGGCAATCTGCCCAACCTGTGCCGCATGGTGAAATCACATCTTTTCCTCGCTCATGTGCGTGCATCTACCGTCGGCGAAGTGACGCGGGTAAACTGCCACCCTTTTACCTCTAAGCAGTGGTCCTTTGCCCACAATGGACAAATCGCCGACTTTGCAAACATCCGCCGCACACTCGAAGCGACACTGCCTGATGACCTTTACGCCCAGCGCCGCGGCACGACGGACAGTGAAATGTTGTTTCTGCTGTGCCTCGCCAATGGCCTAGAAGCCAACCCGCTCGCTGCGATCCAATCCACGCTCGACCAAATCCGCGCTTTGCAAGACACAGCCAAACCCAACCGCTTGGCCTGCGTACTCACCGACGGCTCATCCGTCTATGGCTTCCGCCATTCTTCCGATCACGCCAGCCCGACGCTGTATCTCTCGGGGCCGCTCGCCTCGGGGGGTACAGCGCTCGCGTCTGAACCCCTTGATGGGGACGCAACCAACTGGACCTCGCTGCAAGAAAATGAGCTGATCTGCCTGACCAACACGGATGTGACCCGCCACACCTTGCACTAGGGCCCCACCCGCTGATATCTCAGCGCCATGACCCCGTTTGCCAAACTCATGTCGCTGCCTGTTAAAGCCTACCGCCTGACGTTCTCAAGCTATGTAGGCCACGGCTGTCGCTATCAACCCACGTGTAGCGCCTACGCGCTCGAAGCACTGGAAAAGCACGGTGGGATCAAAGGCGGCTATCTTGCGGCCCACCGCATCTGCAGGTGCCACCCTTGGGGCGGGTCGGGCATCGACAACGTGCCAGAATAAATCACTTGCCAGACTCGGGTTTCCTAACTTAAGACACCTCCAAGGCGATGGCGTCGCCCCACGTGCCAAGCACGCTTCTCAAACTTGTTCTGTACGCCGGACATGTTGCAGGAGCATTGCAAAGTCTCCTGTCAAAGGAGACACAAATGAACCAACTCACATCCTTCCAAAACACCGAATTTTTCACATTCGAAAACGGTGAAAAAGCCCCCCTTCCGTTCACCCAAGCCGAATACGATGCACGCCTTGCTGGCCTGCGCAAAATTATGGCCGAAAAAAACGTTGAGGCCGTTGTTCTGACATCCATGCACGGCATCGCCTATTACTCTGGCTTCCTCTATTGCGCTTTTGGTCGCCCATACGCCTGTGTAGTAACACACGACCGTGCCACAACCATTTCCGCTGGCATCGACGGGGGCCAACCTGCCCGCCGCTCCGCCTGTGACAACATTGTCTACACCGACTGGAAACGCGACAACTACTGGCGTGCAGTGAAAAACTGCGCAGGCAACGCACGCCGCATCGGCATTGAAGGCGACCACCTGACTCTCGCAGGTCAAAACGCCCTCAACACCTTCATCGAGCCGGAAGCTCTGGAAGACATCGCACCTGCCTCCATGGCGCAGCGTATGGTGAAATCCCCAGCCGAAATCGCCCTTATAAAAGAAGGCGCACGCGTTGCAGATCACGGCGGTTTTGCTATTCGCGATGCCATCAAACTTGGCGCGTCTGAAATCGAAATAGCAATGGCCGGCCGCGATGCAATGGAGCTTGAAATTGCACGCTCTTTCCCCGATTCCGAAATCCGCGACTCTTGGGTTTGGTTCCAATCTGGCCTCAACACTGATGGCGCTCACAACCCAGTGACCACGCGCAAACTGGAAAAAGGTGACATCCTGTCCCTGAACACCTTCCCAATGATCAGCGCCTATTACACTGCT
>CALLAV010000185.1 GCA_938001995.1 uncultured Amylibacter sp.
CAAGGCACTGTCGATGACCGACCCAAGGATGATCGCCGTAAACACTTCGATTACGCCCACAAGTGCCGACAGGAACCCTGCAATCCAGATCCAGTGCATGGTTCCGCTGATGCACCAGCGAAAGAACGGCCAAAGCGTCAACGGTGGTGGGCCGACCGCCGTTGCAAAGGGATCAAGTTGGTTTAATAGCCACTTCATGCGTCATCCAATCCGAGCATTTCGCCTGATTGCCGCGCCCAGAAACCAGCATATAGCCCGCCTTTTTCCAAAAGCTCTGAATGGCTGCCAATTTCTGCGATTTTCCCATCGTCAAGCACGACAATACGGTCCATCCGCGCAATTGTGCTGAGGCGGTGCGCAATGGCGATAACGGTTTTACCCTGCATCACGCCTGACAGTGCCTCTTGGATTGCCGCCTCGCTCTCACTGTCAAGCGCAGAGGTTGCTTCATCTAGCACCAAGATCGGCGCGTCTTTTAGCACAACACGTGCCAACGCAATCCGCTGCCGTTGCCCGCCAGACAGTTTCACACCACGTTCACCGACATAGGCGTCCATCCCACGACGGCCCTTTGGGTCCTCTAGATCAGGAATAAACGCAGCCGCATCGGCCCGTTCAATCGCCGAGGTAATCATGGCATCGTTCGCATCAGGACGCCCCAGCATGATGTTGTCGCGTACGGATCGGTGCATCAGACCCGGTTCCTGCGTGACCATGCCAATGGCGCTGCGCAGGCTCTCTTGGTGCACGGTTTTGATGTCCTGCCCGTCGATTTCAATCTGCCCCGTTTCAGGGTCCATGAACCGCATCAGAAGGTTTACCAACGTCGTCTTGCCCGCACCAGATCGCCCAACCAATCCGACCTTTTCACCTGGTGCAATGGTCAGGTCCAGCCCGTTCAACCCACCTGCATCTTTGCCATAATGGTGTGCCAAACCAACAAAGCGGATTTCGCCCTGATCCACGACCAACCCTGTTGCATTGTCCGCATCTGTTACCGTTTGCGGCTGTGCTAAACTGTCCATACTTTCATGGATTTTTCCTGCGTTTTCAAAGAACAACGTGCTGACCCACATGATCCAACCCGTCATGGCAGACAGTCGCATGACCAGTGCGGCGACGATGCTAATTTCACCGATGCTGACCAGATCAATGGACCAATAGTACAGTGAAAGACCGATCACACCGACAATGAGAACCCCCGTAAGGATATTCAAATCGAGCCGAATGCGCGACCACAGCCGCAGAAACACGCGGAATTTTGCAAGATCCTCTTGCGCGGCTTCCAGCGCAAAATCCTGTTCGCGTTTCGATCCCGAGAACAGCTTTACACTTTCGATATTGGTATAGGCATCCACCACCCGCGCCGTCACCATGGACCGCGTTTGTGACATGTCCTCGGAGGCTTGTGAGATTTTGCGCCCCATAAAGAAAATGTAAAACAGAAATGCAGCCAGCCAGATCACCATCGGGATTGCCAGCACGGCGCTGATCCCTGTCATGATCCACAAGGCAGCAAGGAAATAGATCGCAACAAACCACGCGGCTTCAAAGAAGGTAAAGACGTTGTCTTCAACGGCTGGGCCGACTTGCATCACACGGTTTGCCAAGCGCCCCGCGAAATCATCATGGAAAAACCCACGGCTTTGCCCCAACAAGTGTGTGTGCGCACGCCACCGCACCTGATCGCGCAATGACCCAGACAGGGTTTGATGCTGTAATATCGCTGTAAAGAAATGCGCCAAGGGCCGCGCAAACAGGATGAAAAGCGCCACAAAAATCAATTCCACGCCGTATTCTGTCCACAACACGGATTTGTCCGAATTGTTGATGTAATCGATGACGCGCCCAGAATAGCTGATCAACCACGTCTCCATCACGGCCACCCCGAGCGAGGTCAGCAACATCAGTGGGATAAAGCGGCGAAACGGTTCCAGCTCGCTTTTTATAAAAGGCCAAATCTGGCGCGGCGGTGTGCCAACGGTCCGATCTGCATAGGGGTTCACTAGGTTTTCAAAATAACGGTACATAAAAACATTCCAACGTGTGTGCGAAATTGGGGGCACCACGGGCTGCAAATTGGCGAAGGGCTAAGCGGCCAAAAGGCCAGAGCAACACGAGGTGATAGATTGACGGCGGGCAGACAGCCCACATCACGGGGCTATAGGGTCTTCCCAGCCTTTGTGATTTTCCAGCAATCCATACGTCACCTCATTGTTGATGCTCCATAGGTATCACCAGACAAAAAATCTGTCACGTCTTTCTTTCGTATCGTTTTCGCGCTAGGCACGTGACGAAATTTGACAATGGAATGAACACGGTTTGGCAGACAAAAATACCATATGTGTGGGCGCGATCATGGGCGCCTTTGGCGTTAAGGGCGAAGTGCGTTTGAAATCGTTTTGCGCGGTGCCCGAAGACTTGGACAGCTATGGCACGCTGATGTCCGAAGACGGCACACAAACCTTCGATCTAACCATTTCGCGCCCCGTCAAAGGTGGGTTCGCGGCGCGGATTAAAGATGTGCGTTTCAAAGACCAGGCCGACAAACTGCGCGGTGTTCGCTTGTATGTGTCGCGCGATGCGCTGCCCAACCTTCCAGATGATGAATATTACTATTCTGACCTTATGGGCATGACAGTGGTGGACACAGGCGGCGAAACGCTGGGCAAAGTCCGCGCGGTCCACGATCACGGGGCAGGGGACTTTCTTGAAGTGCGGTTAAAAACTGGCGGTGATGTGTTGATCCCCTTCACAAATGACGCGGTGCCCACAGTGGACCTTGCTTCGGGACGTATTGTCACCGATCCACCGGATGGAGTTATGCCGGAGTCGAAATCCAAAGATGAGTGACGACGACAAAAAACCACGCTCTCATGGTATGAAAAGCCGCGATCTTACCCGTTCGCATGGGCGGTTGGCTGTGCGCCCAACGCTCAAGCCGCGTGAATTGATGTCAGAGACACCTGACATTGCGGGCGCATGGCGTGCCAAGGTTATCACGCTGTTCCCAGAGGCTTTTCCAGGGGTGCTCGGTCAGTCGCTAACGGGACGCGCCTTACAAGAAGGTAAATGGGCGCTTGAACCCATTGACCTGCGCCAGTTTGGGACAGGCAAACACAAAGACGTCGATGATACACCAGCTGGCGGTGGCGCGGGCATGGTTTTGCGTGCCGATGTGGTTGGCGCGGCCTTTGATGCCGCCCGCCCTGGAACGCCAATGGATCAAAACCGCTGGCCTGTGATCTATCTTTCGCCACGTGGCAAACCGTTCACGCAAGCCATGGCGCAACAGTTTTCGCAAGCCGAAGGCATGACGCTGCTGTGCGGTCGCTTTGAAGGCGTCGATGAGCGGGTTCTGGAAGAATACGACGTGCTAGAGGTCTCGCTCGGGGATTTTGTGCTGACAGGGGGTGAAATCGCCGCTCAAGCCTTGATCGACGCCACCGTGCGTTTGCTGCCAAACGTGCTTGGCAATGCCGATAGCACCGTGGATGAAAGCCATTCCAACGGTCTGTTGGAACACCCCCAATACACGCGACCCGCCGAATGGAAAGGGCGCACGATCCCAGAAACGCTGACCTCTGGCCATCACGGCAACGTGGATAAATGGCGCAAAGAACAATCTGAACAGATCACAAAACAGCGCCGCCCTGATATGTGGGAACGCTACACCGCCAAGGAAGACGACGCTTAGGTTTCTTTGTTCTTCAAATACTCAAAACGCCAGCGCATACACTGGGCAAACCCCTTGCAAACCTGACACACCCAGCCTATACGCCCCAAGTGCTCCGCCCCGATTGGATTCGCAGCGCCGCTGTTGTGCTTCGCAACCTTAGGCCGCAAACCCGCAGGATTGGCTACGACCACACCCAAAACACGTTACCCCACCTCTGGCGGGCGCGCACAAAAATAAGCCGCGAACCCGATCGAAGACACAGAGCTCTAGGAATGGCACCAAACAGCGCGATAAGCGCAGAACAAGGACTATGACGATGAACATCATCGAACAGCTCGAAGCTGAACAGATTGCCGAGCTTGGCAACGACATCCCAGATTTCAAAGCGGGCGACACCATCCGCGTCGGTTTCAAAGTAACCGAGGGCACGCGCTCTCGTGTTCAGAACTACGAAGGTGTTTGCATTGCACGTAAAGGCGGCAACGGTATCGCAGCCGCGTTCACAGTGCGCAAAATCTCTTTTGGTGAAGGCGTGGAACGTGTGTTCCCACTGCACTCCACAAACATCGACAGCATCACAGTGGTCCGTCGTGGCCGTGTGCGTCGCGCGAAATTGTACTACTTGCGCTCGCGTCGCGGTAAATCTGCGCGTATCGCAGAAAAGACAAACTATCGTCCGATGGCTGCGAAATAAGCCAACCGACATACGAATTCAGGGCAGTCCAATGGGCTGCCCTTTTTCGTTTTAGGACGCATTTCAAAGTAATTGTTTCCAATTTGACACAAAAAATACCGTTAACCGTGCCATTGGTTCCAAATTCCCGCCACATTCTTTTGCAACTTTAGCAGGAATTGAGGTTATTTCGGGGTTCAGGCCATGCTTTCCTTTTTGATGCGCACCTTCGTGCTGTCATTTTCTATCTTCTGGCGCGCTTTGCCGTGTTGGGCGTTGTTGTTCGGTATTCTTTATGCGCTGTTCTCCTTCCTCTCCAGTTCTCCGCTCATATTCCTGTTCTTGCTGATGTTAGCCTTCGGAACGCTGGCGGTTTACATGATCTTCGTGCACATTCGTTCAGGCTTGATCGTTGCAGATGAGGTCACGCCGACGGATTTGGGCAAACTCTTCAAGCGCTCTTTCAAATTCTTCCGCTTTTACGCGTTGATCAACGGCATCTTTGGTGGCCTGTCATTGCTGATGTTTTATGTGGCATCAAACTTGGGTATTTTCGACTTTGAGCTTTTGGAAAATGTGATCTTTTCTGGCAGTGACGAAGACATAATGACCTTCTACGCAGAATTGATGCACCCAGCCGCCTACGCCTATTTCGCCTTTATGCAGGTTTTATCCCAGTTGTTTTACGGGGCTTTGGCTGTTCCCATGGCTGCGAACGCCCATGCGTGCACGCCCAAAGGCCGCGATGTGGAAATCTTCTGGGGCTTTGGCGCCAAAGTCATCCGCATGTTCTTGTTGAACCTTGTTTCAGGGACGTTGATCGTGGCTCTTGTCGCGGTCTACGTCTTCTTGCTGCTGACAATGCCAATCTTTGACGGCCTGACAATCCTGCAATTTGAAGACATCGAAGACATTGCCGCGCCAACAAACATCGCGTCATATGCTATGCTGGCCGCGCTTGTGCTGTTCCCCATTGCGGGTTTTGTGTGGATGGTCAGCTTGTGGTGTGCTGGTGCAACGGTTTGTTTCATGGATCACCGTGACAAACTGCAAGCGGCCAAAGACTTTGAAATGGCCCGTGTTTATGAAAAGCCGATGTCCATTGATGAATTGCGGGCATTGCGCAATTCGCGGATGACGGGAATGCCTGCCGAATAAGGTAGAACACCCCCCAAACACCCCCGAAAACGGAGCAAGATAACACCTTGCTCCGTTGGTTTTTCTGGTCTATACGGCGCATCTGTAATTCCGCAGGGTGACCGTGGTACCGGATCAGAATCAGCTGATGCCGCATTCGGATTAGCCCTCACATTGGAGCTTGGAACATGAAAAAAGATCTACACCCCGACTATCATATGATCGAGGTCAAACTGACCGACGGTACAACCTACAAAACCCGTTCTACATACGGCGAAGAAGGTTCTGTGCTGACACTCGATATTGACCCATCTGCACACCCAGCTTGGACGGGCGGGAACACAAAACTGATGGATGCGGGCGGCCGTGTTTCCAAGTTCAAAAAGAAATACGAAGGTCTGGGCTTCTAAGCACTGCTTTCAATTTTATCAAAACGCCGTTCCAATCTGGGGCGGCGTTTTTGATTCCGGACGAACAAACGACGCATTCACTCTTATCGTTTCCACATTGGAAACAATATTGTATTCGGAATCGGCATGTCGCATAGTGCGGGCAAGCCCAATCACAACGACACCTAATAAATGGGGCAAGGGACTACGATGGCGTATATTATCGTCTTTGGAAACGAAAAGGGCGGGTCGGGTAAATCCACCACAGCTATGCACGTTTTAACTGCGCTGTTGCGCAGCGGCTTTAAGGTGGGGGCGGTTGACCTCGATCTGCGGCAACGCACGCTAGGGCGATACATCGAAAACCGCCGCGAATATGTGCGCAAAACCAATGTGCCTTTGCCACAGCCCCAGTTGGGCGAAATGCCATCCGCAGAAGAGTTCGTTGCCGATGGCAGTGACGAAGCAAAGTTGATTGCGTTTCAAAAAGCGATCCTTGCACTGGATGAGGTTAATGATTTTATCGTCGTGGATTGCGCGGGGTCCCATTCGGCGCTGGCTGAATTGGCGCATGCGATGGCTGATACGCTGGTCACACCCATGAATGACAGCTTTGTGGATTTCGATCTGCTGGCGCGGATTGATCCTGAAACCACCGCCGTTACAGGCCCCAGTGTCTATTCCGAAATGGTCTGGGAAGCACGCAAGGCCCGCGCAGAAACAGGTGCGCGGCCAATCGACTGGATCGTAACCCGCAACCGTGTTGGCGCACAAAACATGCACAACAAACGCAAAGTGGGCGCAGCGCTTAAGGATCTGTCGCGGCGTATTGGCTTTCGTCTGGCACCAGGGTTTTCAGACCGCGTCGTGTTTCGCGAGTTGTTCCCCCACGGCCTAACACTGTTGGATATCAAAGATGTGGGCGGCGGATCATTGAACATTTCCAACGTGGCGGCCCGTCAAGAAGTGCGCGACCTCGTGGCCGAACTGCAATTGCCAGGCGTAGACGTTACTTTTTGAACACCCTGAACACACGGCCATCAATCGCGGCGAGACCTGCTGCGATGATCAACATGCCTGAAAACTGCTGAACGCTTAGAACTTCGCCCAGAATGAACACGCCAAGCACAATGGCAAAAGGTGGGATCAGCAGCGTCACTAGGGCGACATTGGTGGCCCCAGCGGTTGATAAAATGCGGAAATACAGGAAATAGGCCAACGAAGTTGATAGCGTGACCATGCCGATCAGAGACCAGATGACGGGTGCGCTGGGTACCCCAAACGTCCAAGGTTGTTCCAGTATCAGCGTGATGGGCAGCAGTATTACAGCTGAAGCTGTCACCTGGCCCGTGGCCGTTGCCATTGGGTTCACGCCCATCCGTGCAAAGCGTTTTCCAAAGATCGAAGCAAAGGCGTAAAACACGCAAGCCAGCAAAATCGCGAGTTGCGCCAATAAGCTGCCGCCAACGGGGGTTCCGATCAAAACGGCCACGCCAACGAACCCAATCACCACACCAAGGAACCGCTGCGGGGTGATTTTTTCGTCTTGTGTCAAAAAATGAGCCGCAATCACGGTGAATATCGGCATGGTTGCGTTCAAAATGGATGCAACTCCGCTTTCCAGCGTGGTTTGCGCCCAGAAGATAAGGCTGAACGGGATAGCATTGTTCAAAAGCCCCATGCCAAAAAACGCGGCCCAGATGGAACGTTCGCGGGGCATGGAAATTCCCATCACGCGCAAGGCTGCAAACAAGATCAACGCTGCGCCCGAAACACGAATAAAGGCGACTGTCATGGGAGGAATTTCTTTCACCGCGATGGCGGCAAAAAAGAATGTGCCGCCCCAGACCAGTGCAAGCAGCAGCAGCAAGGACCACTCAAACAGGCTCATGGTATGGGATTTCTGTGTCATGTCCTCGCTATGCCCGAGTTTCAATTCCCGCACGACCCGTTTCTTGCGCCGTCGAACATTTTTCGCGTGAAAACGGCCAGCGCAGAACAGATAAGGTTGAGTTTTTGAGGATTAGCCCCAATTAATACAGACATAAGAATAAGCTAAGAAAAGAGCACAGAGCATGCGTTGGATATTCAGGATTGTTGTCGCCCTTGTGGCATTGGTTGTGGTGGCCGTGGCGCTGTTGTTCATGCTGCCTACGGATCGTATTGGGCAATTGGCTTCGGATCAGTTGAAAAAGCAAACGGGCCGCACGCTGACGCTGACGGGTGATTTTTCGCCAACCTTGTATCCGACATTGGGCGTTAAAACAGGTCGCGTGACGATTTCTAACGCAGACTGGGCAACCGAACCTGTGATGATCGCCGCTGATGGCGCGGCTGTGGGTGTAAACCTGATGGCACTGATCGGGGGCGAGGTTGAAATTGAAAAGCTGGAACTGATTTCGCCTGTTGTGCATCTGGAAAAGGCCAAAGATGGTCGCGTGAATTGGGATCTGTCACAGGGTGAAACGACTGCTGCGACCACGTCTTCGGGCAGCGCATCCAAAGGCGGGACGCCATCGCTTGAACTTGGGCGCATTTCCAACGGGCAGGTGATTTACACGGACCGTACGTCTGGCACATCTATGAATGTTACCGCGATAAACGGCACTATTGCACTGCCCAAAGCGGCTGCGAGCGCGACGCTTGATTTGTCCGCCAAGGTGGATGGGCGTGAAGGCAGCGTCAAAGGCACAATCGCGGATTTGCAGGCGCTGATGGACCAAACACCAACGACGATCAATGGGTCTGTGACTGTGGCAGATGCCACCATCGGGTTGAATGGCATTGCGCAACTTACGGATGCTTTGCCGATCATTGACGCAGATTTCACGGCCAATATCCCAAATCCTGCGGCGACGGCCAAAGGGTTCGCTATTGCGCTGCCTGAACAAGCGGCGGCCCTTAAATCTATTACAGCAAGTGGCAAGCTGAATATGAACGAAGCAGGTCTGAGTGCCAATGCAACTTCTGCGGCCACGTATGATGGGCAGAAGGCAGATGTGACCTTCGCAGTGACAAGTGGCAGCGATTGGCAGAAAACGCCAGAGTTTGATGGCGACGTTTCGGTTGTGGTCGCGGGCATCGGGACCCTGTCCTATAACGGTCGTTTTGGTCAAGGCAGTGAGAATTTTGCCGACGGGGATTTCGCGACGAACATCACCGATCTGCGGGCCGCGATGAAACTGCTGGACGTTGATCCGGGCACACCCGCTGGCACACTAAAAACTGCAAGCGCGACCGGTACTTTTGCGCTGACACCTGCGGGGAAATACCGATTGCGTAAAGCGACGCTGAAGCTGGACCAGAACACCTTGACGGGTGCGATCAGCATCACACCCAAAGACCCGCGCCCGCTGTTGCTGGCGCAACTGAACGCCGGCCAATTGGATTTCAGCGCCTATACGGGCGATAATTCCAGCGGTGGTTCATCCAATGCAGCGCCAAGCAACGGCAGCAGTGGTTGGTCCAAAGAGCCTATCGCGCTTAAGGGCCTCGATGCGATTGATGCGGACGTGGACTTGCGCGCCCAAGGGATCAACCTTGGCGTAAGCCAGTTGGGCAAAACCGACGTGAGCGCAAAACTGCGCGATGGCTTGTTGACGCTTAACCTCAAGGATGTGCGCGTATTCCAAGGGGCCATGGCAGGGACTGTGAACCTGCGCGGTGGCAACACCGTGGCGTTCGATACAAATGTGCGTGCGAACGGTGTCCAGCTTGAACCTTTGCTGGGTCAACTGCTGGATATGGATCGTTTGGCGGGGTCTGGGAACACGACGCTGGCGCTTCGGGGGCGTGGGCAAAGCCTGGATCAAATCATGACGTCTTTGTCAGGCAATGGCACAGTGAAATTCACCGACGGCTTGATCAAAGGGATCGATTTGGCGGCCATGATGCGCAATCTAAAATCTGCCTTTGGTGGGTTTGACAGCGCGACCGAGTTTTCCAGCCTTGATGGGACATTCACGCTGGAAAACGGGGTTTTGCAGAATGTGGATTTGTCGCTGCTTAGCCCGTTGTTCAAAGCCGCTGGCAAAGGCTCTGTCGATATTGGCGGGCAGGCGATGAATTACGTGGTCACGCCGACGCGCCTGTCAGACGACGCGGAATTTTCTGTGCCTGTGACCATCACTGGGCCATGGGACAATCTGAAATTCCGCCCCGATTTGGACAAGCTGTTAAACCTGTTGTTGGACAAAAAGCTGAAAGACAGCGAAGAGGCGAAGAAGATCAAAAAGAAGCTGGACGACGCAAAGGCCAAGCTGAAAAACCCCGAAGACGAGATCAAAAAGAAGCTGCAAGAAGAGTTGAACCGAAAGACGAACACACCGCAAACCGAAGAAAAATCGTTCGAAGATCAAGCCAAAGAGAAGATCGAGAACGAGATCGGCAACGCGTTGAAAAAGCTGTTCGATTAAGGCTCTATTTGTAAACAGCTGCGCGTTTTTGCATCTGCGCCATGACGGTTTCCATCTGGTGCGGATAGCCAATAATCTTGGACTGCAACTCGCCTTCTAACACCAATTGATCTCGCCCAACGCCCCACAGCTCATCCACCAGCGCTTTGCTGCCTTGGATGCTATCAGGCGAACGCGCAGCCAAATCAGCCGCCATCTTGCGAGCGTCGGCAATTGGATCGTCTGACAAATATGTAGCCAGACCAAGAGCGTGCGCTTCTTCTGCTTCGACGATACGACCCGTCATAATCAGCTCTTTCGCCTGATCTGCCCGCATCAATTGGGGTAGGCTTTGGCTGATGCCCATGTCGGGGATGATGCCCCATTTGGCCTCCATAATCGCCATGCGCGCGTCTTTCGCCACAAATCTAAAATCAGCCGCCAGTGCCAGTTGGATACCCGCACCAAAGGCCACACCTTCCACGGCGGCAATCACAGGAACCTTTAATTCTTGCCATGCCACAGTGGGGCGCTGAAATTTATTGCCACGATCCCCTTCGGTGCGTTCT
>CALLAV010000186.1 GCA_938001995.1 uncultured Amylibacter sp.
AGGCGTTACGGTTTCAAACGTGCTTTTGGTTTTGGGATAGAATTTGGCGAGGTCAGCCACGCAAACGGGCGGGACCAGCCCGTCGTCAGACACAGCGATTAGGTTTAGGTCTGCGGTGACGGCATCGAGGTTCGGGTTCGGCATGGTCTTACCCCAATCGGGTCGATGCAAGTTCCAGTTGCAACACCATCTGCGCCATTGGTGAAAGGCACGTTTCGGGATTGGGCTGGGTGTGCCGAGCAGGCGTGACGGGACGGACCCTGTGAGGGCGATGCCAAGGGGCCCCATGATGTACCAGAACACGAAGGCTGTGACGTTGTGGGGGAATGGCGCACGCCGCCAATAAGCCGGACCAGAGCATATGGCAGAGAACCTTGCGATACGATGTGCATGTTCGTGGAATGCGGTGGTGAGGCCGCCGAGCGAATGGCCAATGACGCGGATTTCTGTGTCTGGGAACAGGTCGATGAGTGTACTGAGCGCAGCATTCTGATCAAGGATGCCCCAGTCGGACATGCTGATTTTCGACATCTTTACGTCTGCATCTTCGCGGTAATCGTAGGTGAGGATCGCAAAGCCCTGGTCGGCAACCCACGCGGCGAATTTCGAATAGTAACTGGCGGGGACACCTGTGGCGCAATGCAGAACATAGGCGGCTTTGGGTGGTTCAGTGGGCGTGAACAGCCGTGCGGGTAGGGTGTAATCACCCGATTGAACGGAGAGGTCTTTGGCCTGTGTCATGCCCATAGGGTTGCGACAGGTGACGCGAAGGTCAAGGTTGGCGTAGCGTCAGGCCGTGAAACGATCCGGGTGGAATGTGTTCAAAAGCGCGTCGCGATGGCCTGCTGTGATCTCTGCCGTTGCCAGCTCAGCGATGCCTGCAGCTAGGGTCGCGCCAGAGTGCATAACAGTGATGTAAAGGCCGCGCTTCGGGCTGCCGACGATGGGCATACCGTCCTTGGGTGTTGGGCGAATGCCAAGGGTGTAGTGACTGAATTCAAGTGAGTTGGTCTTGAGAGCGCTTTGCAGTCGAGTAAAGAGTTCTTTGGATCCACTTTCTGGGTCATCATTGATGGACCCTCCACCGAAATCCCCGCCCGCGGTGATGGTGCCGTCAGGCCGTTGCTGCATGTGCAGCCCGTCCGTCAGGATGGTGTGAGAGATCAGTGGTTTGGTTGGTTTTGTGTGGATAAGCAGACCCGCTGGCGAATCGAGTGGAACAGCAACGTCGATTGTTTCTGCAAGTGCTGCTGTTTGCGTGCCTGCGGCGAGGATTGTGATGTCTGCATAAAGTGGACCGTTGGGTGTTTGTGCGCCGATGATTGCGCCGTTCTTGGTTATGAGAGAGGTGGCACTTGTTTTGATGTGTGTCGTGCTTTCAGCCGCGTCGCGTAGGACCCTTGCAGCAACATCTGGGAGGATCTGTGCTTCAATCCCGCAGAAAAGTGCGCGTTCTGGTGCGTCTTTCAGATTTGGCTCCAAAGCAGCGATTTGATCGGGTGTGACCCATTCAAATGGATAACCCCAAGGGGTGTGTTCGTCGAAAAGTGTTTGCAGTGGGATGCCGTAGAAATCTGCGTAGAGAGTGCCGTTCTGGGTGAAGGGTAGGTCTGGCAAGTCTGGCAGCAGTCGTGTCCACGCATCCATCGCGTAGCGGCGCAGGTGGTAATAGGGTTTGGGGTTTTCGTAGCTGGCGTTAACCCAGCCGAAGGATGCGCCGCTGGCCGTGCCGCCGTCGCTGGATGGGTCGAGCAGTGTGACGGTACAACCAGATTGGCCGAGGCGATAGGCAAGCGCGCTACCGATGATACCTGCGCCGATGATGAGGATGTTTTGGGTCATTTGCATGTGCTGACACGGGGGTGGCTGGCTTGCAAATGAATTGTACAATTGACCCGTCGGATTTTGGATATTTGGATCAAGAAAAAGGCGGGCGTTCGGGAAGGACTCGCGACGTTAGACGATGCCTGCAACGATGGCCCGCAAGGTTGCGATGCCGTGTCCTTTGGCCGAAGAGGTTTGCACGATCTCTGGGTAGGCGGCAGGAAATTTGCGGATGGCTTCGATTGTGCGTTCCGTGACTTTGCCAAGGTCGGTAGATTTCAGCTTGTCACATTTCGTCATGACCACTTGGAATGTCACAGCGGATTTTGACAGCATTTCCATGATCTCAGTGTCGACCTTTTTCGGCCCATGACGCGCGTCGATGAGTAGGAAAACACGGCGCAGAGAAGGGCGACCCGACAGGTACGATTTGAGCAGGCGTTGCCATTTTTCAACGATCGGCAGTGGTGCGTTGGCAAACCCGTAGCCTGGCACATCGACGAGGTAGTGCTCGTCGCCCATGGTGAAAAAGTTGATTTCCTGTGTGCGTCCCGGGGTGTTTGATGTCCGCGCAAGCGCCTTGCGTCCCGTAAGCGCGTTGATCAGGCTCGATTTGCCGACATTAGAGCGGCCTGCGAAACAGACTTCGATGCGGTCTGCGTCAGGCAGGCCTGACATGGCGACAACGCCTTTCAGAAAATCGGTTTCGCCCGCAAACAGGAGGCGGCCCTTTTCAGCGGTTTGCGCATCTGGTTCTTCGACTACGGTGAATTGCATTTCCATTTAAAGCAGTTCCAATCTGTCGCCTGTTTTGATGTCGCCCGTTTCAACGACCTCGGCGTAGACGCCGAAATCTTTGTGGCCGTAAGCCTCGGACAGGAATTTCAACGTGTCCACATCGCGTTTGCCTGTTTCTGGGTTTGCGGTTGTGGCAGGGCAGCGGGTGATGGGTTCGACGATCTTAAAAAGCGCGCCGCCGATTCGGGCGTGGCGGCCGATCCAGTTAAATTCATCCCACGGGGCCGCGCCTGTGACCCAGATGTTGCCGCGCCAGCGCAAAGGGGACAATTCGGTGCCAGCGGTGGCGGACAGATCCGCGAGTGAGGCGTGAGAGTTGATCGATATGGACGGAAATGGTGTGTCGGTCATACCGCGATCTGGAGCGCGGACGATGCGGTTTGATGCTGCGCGGTCGGCGGGCATGATCGGCTTCGTCCATGCGACCAGCTTTGCGCCATCTTCTGACAGATCGGGGTTGATCGTGAGTGGATCAAGGGCTGGGTGCGTGAAGGTCAGTGTGTGATTTGCTTCATCCACTTTGACAGCAATGGCCATAAGCTCTGGCGCTTTGGCCCCGCGTGAAAAGTTTACGCAATGCGCCCATGCGGGGTTTGCATCGTCAAATTTCGCCATCTCATGCGCAACGGCCCAGACACGGTCCCATGGCATGGTTTTTCCTGCTTCTAGAGTGACGCTCGAAAGCGCCTCGCGCCCGTGGGATTTAACGGGGTGGCGGAAAATGTCAGAGACGGAGATCATGGTGTTGCCTTTGATGCAATCAGCTTCGGTGCTTTAACCATGACCCCCTTGGGTAGGAACGCAAGCGTTAAAGCGACACGTTTTATGACGCTTTGTTACGCTTGAACCCAGATTTGATGTTGCCAAAGATGTCTGGCTTCACGCCCTGCGAGCGCATGATCGTGTACTGCTGGATGAACGTGATTGTGTTGTTCGCAACCCAGTATACCACAAGGCCAGAGGCAAATGTGCCAAGCATGAACATGAACACCCACGGCATCCACGCAAAGATTTGCGCTTGGGTTTTGTCCGTTGGGGCGGGGTTCAGTTTTTGCTGCATCCACATGGTGATACCCATCAAGATTGGGAACACGCCGATGGAGAAGATGGCAAAGAACGACTCTGGTCCTGGTGTCGACCATGGCAACAGCCCAAACAGGTTTAGGAAAGATGTCGGGTCAGGGGCGGACAAGTCAGTCAGCCACCAGATGAACGGTGCGTGGCGCAGTTCGATCGTTACAAAGATAACCTTGTAAAGCGAGAAGAAGATCGGGATTTGCAAGAGGATAGGCAAACAACCCGCGGCTGGGTTCACCTTTTTCTCTTTGTAGAGCTTCATCATGCCTTGCTGCATGGCTTGGCGATCTTCGCCGTGCTTTTCCTTTAGCTTTTCCATTTCTGGCTGGAGTTCCTTCATCCGCGCCATAGAGACATAGGATTTATAGGCCAGCGGGAAGAGAATTGCTTTGATGATCAGGGTGAGGCCGATGATGGACCAGCCCATGTTGCCGATTGCTTTGTTCAATTCGTGGAGAATGAAGAAGATCGGTTTGGTCAGGAAACCAAACCAACCCCAGTCGATGGAGTCTACAAATTCGTGGACACCGTCCTGCTCAGACCACCACATTTGATAATTGAGAGATGCCCAAAACCCTTTGATCTCACGCCCTGCTTCGTAATTGCGGATTGCTTCCCATTCTTTCGCACCCGCAAAGAGGGAGGATTTGGCCTCGCCTGTTGTGCCAGCGGCGATGGTCATTGTCGGCAGGCGCATATCTGTTTGATAGGTGTCAGTATTGCCGGTGTATTTCGAAACTGATGTAAACCCAGTGCCCGGTGTGGGGATCAGGGCGGTCATCCAGTATTTGTCAGTGAAGCCGATCCAGCCGTTGTTTTCGACTTTGATCTTATCGACGTTGCCGCCTTCGGATGCGTCTGCCGTTTGATCGGGCATATCATCGTAGTCGATTTCTTGGATTTCGCCGTCTGACGCGCGCACCACGCCTTCGTGCAGGATGTAAAAGCCGATGGTTTCAGGCTCGCCCACGCGGGCCACAATGCCGTAGGGTTGCAAGCGGATATCATCGCCTGTGGTGTTTTCAACGGATTGCGTGATGGAGAACAGATAGTCTTTGTCGATGGAAATCACACGACGGAAGATCAGGCCTTTGCCGTTGTCCCAACGCAGAGTGACAGGGGCGCCCACGGACAAGGTGCTGCCTGATTCAAGCTGCCACGGTGTTGTGGCGGATGGCATGAATTCAAAGTCAGCGGCGTTGGTTGGCGCCCAGCCGTATGTGGCGTAATAGGCTTTTGGACCACCTGCAGGGGACAGCAGCGTTTCTTTGGTGGATGGATCGTTCAGTTCCACGTTGTAATCAAGCAGACGCAGGTCGTCGATGCGACCACCGAGCAGGGACAAAGAGCCCTCAACGCGGTCCGTTTTAATCTCAATTCGTTCGGTTTTGCCAAGCGCTGCTTCGCGCGTGTCAGCGGGTGTTCCATCCAGTGAAGGTGCTGCGGCAGTTCCTTCAGCGGATGGGGCCGTCGGCACACCTTCCGCGGTTTGCGATGTGGTGTCTGTCGCCTGCTGCACAGGCTCTTCTGGTGGAAAGAAGTAGAACCAAGCCAAGATCACCAGCATGCTGAGACCTGTTGCGAGGATAAGATTCTTGTTCTGCTCGTCCATAATCCACCTAAAACGCATTGGGAATTCCGTGGGGCGGTTCAATAGAAATGGGGGCCAAAGGTCAAGGGTTAAAGGCCGAAGTGCTACGAAAGGATGCGTTAACCGCGCGCAGCCAGTTTGTTGCGTGTTTCGGTGGTTTTCTGCTTGCCTTCATCCTTTAACACCTGTTCCAGTTTTGCTGTGTCGAGAGATGCGCTGTTTTGCGATTTCATAACAAGGGAAATGGTGCGGTCTGGACACGGGTCCGCAAGGCGCAGAATAGCCAGTTCCGCCCGCCCCTCTGTGTCTGTAAAGGCGATTTCTGGCAGCAACGTCGTACCGTATCCGCCTGCGACGAGACCCGCGAGCGTGTGCAAGCTGGACGCGCCGATTTGGTTAAGTGTTTCTTGTGTGGCGTATTGGCAAAAGCTCTTGGTTTGATCGCGCAGGCAATGGCCTTCGGCCAGCAACAGGAGTTTCAACGGGGCGATGTCTTCGAGCACGATCTTCCCGTCCTTAAGGCCTAAAGATTCGGCTTGGCTGGCCTGCGCTGCAAGAAGGAAACGGTCCTGGAACAAAGGCCTTTGGACAATGTCGGGGCTGGTCACGTCAGTTGCGACAATAGCAGCATCAAGCTGGCCTGACGCGATTTCACCGAGCAAAACATCAGTGGTCGCTTCGCGGATTTGCAAGTCTAAGTCGGGCAAGCTGGATTGGATCAAACGAATCGCGACGGGTAAAAGATAAGGGGCAACGGTAGGGATGACGCCAAGGGTAAAAGGGCCTTCGACACCTCGGTTTAGGTGGGCGCTGTCTTCTAACGCTTGCACGTCTGCCAGGATGCGGTTGGCAGATGCAAGGATTTGGTGCCCATAAGGTGTCGGACAAAAGGGGCGTACATCGCGATTAATTATGGGTTTGCCGAGCAAGGCCTCGAGTTCTTGGATCTTAACCGAAAGCGCGGGTTGCGAAACATTCGATGCCGCAGCCGCATGGCCAAAATGACCGTGTTGGCACAACGCTTGAAAGTATTGCAATTGACGGAGGGAAATTTTCATAAGGTTAACTTATCAAAACGCATCGCGTCTGTAAATTTCCCTAATCGCTAGTCGTCTTTCAGGTTCGGCACCTTATCTGGGCTGCGGGCCAAGCCAGCGAAGTCAAACAACCCACTGTCGAGCAGATGCGTTGGACGCGCATTCATCAAAGACCGGAACATGACCTGACGACGGCCTGGGCTGTTTTTTTCCCACCCATCAAGGATTTGCTTAACCTGTTGGCGCTGCAAACCGTCTTGGGACCCGCACAAATCACAGGGAATGATGGGGTAGTTCAGCGCGCGCGAGAATTTCTCACAATCCGCTTCAGCCACAAAGGCCAGCGGGCGATAGACGAACAAATCACCCTCTTCATTCACCAGCTTGGGTGGCATCGTTGCCAACCGCCCCCCGTGGAACAGGTTCATCATGAAGGTTTCCAAGATGTCATCACGGTGATGACCAAGCACAACCGCCGAACAGCCTTCTTCGCGTGCGACGCGGTACAGATTGCCACGACGCAAGCGCGAACACATGGCGCAGTAAGTGCGGCCTGCGGGAACTTTTTCTTTCACGATGGAATAGGTGTCTTGGTATTCGATGCGGTTTGGAACACCCATCTTTTCAAGAAATTCGGGCAGGACCGTCGCTGGAAAATTAGGCTGGCCTTGGTCGAGGTTACAGGCAAGGATCTCCACAGGCAGCATACCACGCCATTGTAGTTCGGTCAGTGCAGCGAGCAGGGTGTAACTGTCTTTACCACCAGACAAACACACGAGCCATTTCGCACCGCGTTCGATCATACCATATTGTTCCACGGCTTCGCGGGTCTGGCGAATGATCCGTTTGCGCAGCTTCTTGAACTCGGTCGTGGAAGGCGCGTCGTGGAACAGCGGGTGAATATCGTTGGGTGTATCGAGCATAGGGCGGGGATAACGAATGCGTGAACCAAACTCAAGCGGTGAACCAAAACGGCTGCTCGCACGTAATACCCAATAGAAACGCCCAAAAATATGGGCAAGCGACGAGGTCTATCATGGCAAAAGCAAAAAAAGGTCTACGAGTTTTGGTTAAACGGTTGCTGCGGTCTTATCGTAAGTCAGAAGAGCGGATGCTGCCCTAGCGGGTGCGTGTGCTTGTTGCGGTGAAATCGCGGCAGGGTCCCGGTTTTGGGAGGCCGGGGCCCGCTTAAATTTAGGGGATAAAAGTGCGTAGTTTATTGATCGGCCTTGTGCTGTTACTGGCCGCTTGCACAGGCAAGCCGTCGTTTAAGGATCCGAGCCTTGGGGGTCCGAAGCTGAACCTTGAAGAGTATTTCGACGGACGTGTCGTTGGGTATGGCCAGTTTCAAGACATATTTGGTACTGCGCGGCGTCGGTTCGAAGTGGACATACGGGGCGAATGGGACGGCCAAAAGCTACGGCTGACGGAGGACTTCGTCTACGCAGATAAAACCACTGAACGGCGTATTTGGACACTGACCAAGACGGGGGCGGACACTTGGACGGGGACGGCTGATGGTGTCTATGGCACAGCGTCTGGGATTGAGGAGGCGGATCGGTTCAACTGGAAATACAAGATTGATTTGCCTGTACCTGACGGCACGCTCACGGTGAATTTTGATGACTGGATGTGGATGCTCGACGATCGCCGCGTGCTGAACCGTGCCTACATGAAAAAAGCAGGGGTCGATATCGGCGAGGTTGTGATCTTTTTTGAAAAGAAACACTAGTTTTTTAGAATTGCAGTTGAGTATTTTTTGAACAAAGAAATAAGAACGCGCCCGCCAGTGACGGGCGCGTTTTTTGTTAGGCAGAGACGATATTGTGCTCTGGTCCGTATGGGAATTTGGTGATGTTTTCGACGGAGTCTTCACCGATCACCAAAATGTCGTGCTCGCGGTAGCCGCCTGCACCTGCCATGGTGTCTGGTATCGTCAGCATCGGCTCCATAGAGACCACGTGGCCTGGCTCTAGCACAGTTTGGATGTCTTCGCGCAGTTCCAGACCTGCTTCGCGGCCGTAGTAGTGGGACAGAACTCCGAAGGAGTGGCCGTAGCCGAATGACCGGTATTGCAACAGATCGCGAGAAGCGAAGAGTTCGTTGATTTCCGCGCAGATGCTGGCGCAGGTGACGCCGGGTTTGATCAGGCTGATGCCAAGCTCATGCGCATCCACGTTGGCCTGCCAGATTTCCAAAGACCGCGCGTCTGGTTCGCCGATAAACAGGGTCCGTTCAAGAGCAGTGTAATAGGCGCTGATCATTGGGAAGGTGTTCAGGGACAGGATGTCACCTTTTTCCAGTTTGCGCGTGGTCACTGGGTTGTGAGCGCCATCAGTGTTGAGGCCAGATTGGAACCAAACCCAAGAGTCGCGGATTTC
>CALLAV010000187.1 GCA_938001995.1 uncultured Amylibacter sp.
GGCGACGTTGTTGCTGCGCAAATCCATGGTGATCCTGTTGAAATCCCCGAAAGCTTCACGCTCGATTGGCACATGGCTAAGTAGCGCGCGCGCTCAAACACATTCGCCCGTCAGGCCCGCGCGCCCAAAGGCTCACGCCATCTGCCTCGGGCTTGGCACAAAACGCGCCTTCTTCGAAATCAAACAGCGGCGCCGTGGCGCGAAAGCGGAAGGTTTTCACGTCGCCAAGCAACGCTTGCGCAAGGTTCAAAAGGTTTTGCGCCAAAAGCGGTCCATGGACAATCAATCCATCGTATCCTTCTACCGACTTTGCATATTCACGATCATAATGGATGCGATGACCATTAAACGTCAGTGCTGAATAGCGGAATAAATCTGTCGAAGAATATTTGCGCGTTTGTTTTATCGTTTCATCTGTTGGTGCAACGGGCGGCACAGGTTTGGGAGCATCAGGCGCGGCCTCAGCCCGATAGATCAGTGATTGATCCTCACTTACACATAGGCGGCCATCTTGCGAAAACTCGTGCTTCAAAGTCACAATCGCCAATGGACCGGTACGCGCATCTTTGCGTGATACATCCACAATCCTAGTCTTTTTCTGCGCCGTGACACCAATTCGTAAAGGTGTGTGAAACTGCAAGTTTCCACCTGCCCACATGCGGCGCGGTAGGCCAAGGTCAGGGATAAAGTCACCCGTACGAGGATGCCCGTCACGCCCCAACCCCGAAGGCGGCAAGGAGTCCCAGAAGTAGGCATAGTGCCAAAACGGCGGCAGCGGCTCCCCTGCCATGGGCGCAGGTCCTGCCAGATCAAGCGCTGCGTGCATCGCTGTCGCGCGTGCAGGGTCGAGCCGATCTGAGATCGTTTTGGTTTTTCCGATGTTGTCCATGGCTCTATTCTTGGCGCGGTTCGGGCGGTATACGCAAGACGGTAACGTACGACGAAGGGCAAAAAATGAAGATCACCGCCTTAGACCATCTGGTTCTGACCGTTTCAGATATTTCCAAAACTGTCGTGTTTTACTGTGATATCCTCGGGATGGAACAACAGGTTTTCACAGCGGCCGATGGCACCACGCGCACGGCCCTTTTGTTTGGGCAGCAAAAGATCAACCTTCACGCTACTGGTACACCGTTTACGCCGCATGCTGAAAAGCCGATGGCTGGATCTGCCGATCTATGCTTGCTTGGGGATAGCCCGCTGCACGAATGGGTTGCGCATTTGCAAGCGCATCAGATTAAGGTCATCGAAGGGCCCGTGGCCCGTTCTGGTGCGCGGGGTAAAATATCCTCGATCTATGTCCGTGACCCGGATTTTAACCTGATCGAAATCTCGGTTTATGCCTGATCTTCTTGACCAATTGGATATCAGCCTTGGCGTTTGGATTGCCTGCTTTTGTGCTGTTACGCTCTCGTCTGGAATCCAGCGTCTGTCAGGCCAAGCCTTTGGCATTGTTGCCGCCCCGCTGATCGCGCTGGTCGCGCCACAGTTCTTGCCTGCGGGATTGCTCCTACTTGGGATCACCGTTGGACTGACCTCTACCGCTGTCGATTTTTCGGCCCTCACCCGCGCGGAAATCATTCCAGGATTCTTTGGCCGCGCTTTGGGTGCAGTGGGAGCGGCAATGATTGCAGCTTCAATCACAAACGTAGATTTAATCGCGGGGCTGACAGGTATTGTAGTGCTGATCGGCATCGCGTTAAGCCTCTCTGGTCTACGCGTCGCAATCAAACCCGCTACACTGATAATCGCGGGGATCACAGCTGGGCTGATGGGCACAATCACTGCGGTGGGTGCCCCGCCTATGGCCCTGTTGTATCAACACGAACCTGCCAAACGTGCCCGTGCGATGCAAAATGCGTTCTTCTTTTGGGGAATGTGCGTATCTGTTCTCGCGCTGGCGTGGCAGGGCCTGGTTACAAGTAAACACCTGATTTTTGCCGGCAGTTTATTGCCAGCAATTGCACTCGGCCTTGCCGTGTCCATGCCGCTGGCTAACCGTTTGGAGAAGCACGCAATCCGCCCCTACGCGTTGGGTCTATCGGTCATTGCAGCCGCGACATTGATTGCGCGGCTTCTGTTAGGTTAGCTCTTCTTGCGCTGCCGCCCTTTGACCACACGTCGCCCTTTGCGCTTGGTCGGTTGCTTCTTCCCGCCCGAGGATTTCGGCAGAGGTTTGCCATCCACATCGAGCAGTTCCAGCAACAAACCACCCGTCAACGGTGCAGCTTCAGCGAGCCGAACCGTGGCAGGCATCCCCACCGATATCACGCGCCCAGACCGATCACCTGTCAGCGATTTTGCCTCGTGGTTATAAACCCAATATTCACGCCCCAACGTTGACAGAGGGATCATTCCGTCTGCACCAGATTCATCCAGCTTCACAAACAAACCAAACTTCGCAATTCCCGACACACGGCCCGAAAATTCGTTGCCAACCCGTTCGGACAGAAACGCCGCAAGATACCGATCTGTGGTGTCCCGTTCAGCCAACATAGAACGCCGCTCGGTTTGGGAAATCCACTCGCCCGTGTCTTGCATTTGGTCCGTGTCTTCTGGCTGTAACCCATCGTCACCCCAGCCGTGCGCAGAGATCAACGCGCGGTGTACGATCAAATCGGCATAGCGGCGAATGGGCGACGTGAAATGCGCATAGCGGCGCAGGTTCAGCCCGAAATGTCCCATGTTTCCCGTACCATAATAGGCCTGCGTCATGGATCGTAGAACGGTCATGTTGATGACCTCCGCATCATCCGTCCCCGCCGCCGCATTCAGTAGTTTGTTCAGATGCATGGTCTTTAAAACCTGCCCTTTTGCAAGTTGCAAACCAACGCTGTCAGCGGTTTCACGCAGCGCTTCCAATTTCTCAGGTGAGGGCTCTTCGTGGACCCGATACAGGAACGGGCGTTGTTTCTTTTCCAGCGTTTCGGCGGCACAGACGTTGGCCATCACCATGAACTCTTCCACCAA
>CALLAV010000188.1 GCA_938001995.1 uncultured Amylibacter sp.
AATGCCAATGACCCCCACCAGCAAAATCATGCGCCGCGACTTGCGGGCGATGCACGCAGAAAAGCAAGACTAGCGCGGCAGTCGAAACGCAGCCTTCAATCCCCCCAGCGCATCGCTTTCAGATAGCGTCAAACTGCCCCCATGGGAGCGCGCAATATCCGCCGCAATCGCAAGGCCCAGACCGACACCTGCGCCTTTGTCTTGGTTGCGGGCCGCGTCCAATCTGGCAAAAGGCTTCAGCGCCGCGTCGCGCTGATCTGCGGAAATACCAGGGCCGTTGTCTTCCACCACATATTCCACAAACCCTGCACCCGTATAAAGGTTTAGGCGGACATCATCGCCGTATTTCAACGCATTAGACAGCAAGTTGGAAATCGCACGATGCACTGAGGGACGGCGCATTTTCACGGGTGTATCTGCGTCTTGCGCCCCTTCAAACGTAAGGGTCACGGCTTGTCTTGTGTGGTTCGATTTTTCAACCAGCTCTTGGGCCAATTCACGCGGGGACACGTGTTCATCCTGTTCTTCGCTGTCTCCACGGGCAAAGGCGAGGAATTCGTCCAAAATGTCTTCCATCTCGTTCAAATCGCGCTCGATCATTTCTGTTTCTTCGTCAGGTTCCATCAAGGAGAGCGACAGCTTTAAGCGTGTAAGCGGGGTGCGCAGATCGTGGCTGACCCCTGACAACATCATGGTGCGCTGTTCGATTTGGCGCTCGATGCGCGCACGCATGGACAAAAACGCGGTGGCCGCGCTGCGCACTTCGGATGCGCCACGCGGATTAAGCGGCAAGGTTTGCCCCTTACCAAAAGCGTCTGCCGCCCGCGCTAGCCGCTTTATCGGTTTGATTTGATTGCGTAAAAACAATGCAGCAAGGAGCGACAGCAACAGCGCCGCAAGGATCATATAGACCAGCAATTGGTGCGGATTGGTGGCAGACACACGGTTCCGTGCCACGTTAAATTCTAACCCACGTCCACCGATATCAGTCAGAATATTCACCGATCCACGTGCGCGCCCAAGATCCACGACACGGACTTCGGGCACATCTTCGTGCAGGGTTTCGATCACATACCAGCCCGCAAAGTCATACAGATCACGGTATCGATCAGGGGCGGTAAAGTCGGGATTTTCCACCCACTCGACCCCAATTTGCAGGCTCTTTGCGGTGGCCGTGATATCCATGTCCGCTTGTGCCAAATCAATCAGGTGATTGATGTCGATTGATACCGCTTTGGTCATTTGGCGCGACACGTCTTGAAACAGACGTTCGACAAAGACAACGCCCACGACCACTTGGATCAGCACAATTGGAACGATCAAAATGAGGAACGCGCGCTTAAACAGCGTTCGGGGTAGATAAGGTTTGATCCAAGCGTTAAACATTGCCTAAGACGATTACGTGGCACGCTAGGCCCGTGCAACCCTTAAGCAAAGGTAATCTCGGTGTCAGACCCTTTCAATCGTGACCATGTTCCGCTCGTTGGCATGCCCTCACAACTCTTGCCAAATGTCGTTGTTGTAACTGCGCCAAATGCTGGCCCAATGACCTTTACGGGCACGCAATCGTATCTGATCGGTACAGAAAGCCTTGCGATTGTTGATCCAGGGCCCGAAGACGACGCCCATTTTGATGCTTTGATCAGGGCAGTGGCAAAGCGCCCTGTGAGCCACATCGTCATCACACATTCACATATAGATCACTCGCCGCTGAGCCGCCGCCTCTCTGGTGTCTTAGACGCCCCGATCTTGGGGTTTGGCACAACAGATGAAGGGCGCAGCGAAACGATGGAACGCCTCGCAACGCTCGCTGATCTGGGCGGCGCTGAAGGCAAAGACCTAGATTTCAAACCCGATCATCGTGTAGCCGACGGAGATTTGATCAAAGGCGAAGGCTGGACCTTGGAGGCGATCCACACGCCTGGCCATTTGTCTAATCACCTGTGTTTTGACATCAAAGGAACAGGCGCTGTTTTGACGGGGGACCATGTTATGGGGTGGGCCACAACAATGGTGTCACCACCTGACGGCGACTTAACCAGCTATATGGAATCAATGGATAAAATGGCGAAAAGGGAAGAGGATAAAGCCTATCTTCCCGGGCATGGCGGAGTCATTCGCGACCCTGCTGCCATGGTGCAATATCAAATCAACCACCGCAAATCGCGCGAATCTCAGATTCGCGCGACACTCGATACCAGCCCAAACGCGACGCCCTTTGAACTGGCACAGAAAATCTATACCGATGTGGATCAACGCTTGATCCCTGCGGCGGCGCGAAACGTATTCGCCCATCTGATCGACCTGTCAGAACGAAATATCGTCACCGCTGATCGCCCAATCTCTCCTGATGCGCGCTTTGCGCTAAAATAATGTCAAACCGCGCAAAATCCCTATTTACGCTTTGAAACACCTTTGCTATAGCCTCGCTCACCGTAAGGCATAAGTGTTCCGACGTAGCTCAGCGGTAGAGCAGTTGACTGTTAATCAATTGGTCGTAGGTTCGATCCCTACCGTCGGAGCCAATTTCCCAAACACCCATGAACGCGATTCAAGCGCTTGAAGCTTTGGGCAAAAGCCCCTAAGCCCTTTGGCATGAAAACTATAACCACGACCGCCCAATTGGCCGAGTTTTGCGCCGATTGTGCCAAATTCGACTATGTCACCATCGACACCGAATTCCTGCGGGAACGCACCTATTATTCCAAGCTGTGTTTGATCCAAATGGCCCATCCCGGTGAAGGGGAAGAGGGCGCGGTTTTGGTGGATGTGCTGGAAGATGGGCTTGAGCTTGATCCGCTGTACGAGCTGTTTCAAAACGAATCCGTCACCAAAGTGTTCCATGCGGCCCGTCAGGATTTGGAAATCTTCTTTGTAGATCGGCAGGTATTTCCAAAGCCGTTTTTTGACACACAAGTGGCGGCGATGGTGTGCGGCTTTGGGGAACAGGTTGGCTATGAAACCCTGGTGCGTAAGATTGCGAAACAGCAGTTGGACAAATCCTCGCGCTTTACCGATTGGTCGCAGCGGCCTTTGTCGGACAAGCAGAAGACCTATGCGCTTGGGGATGTAACGCATCTGCGCGAAATTTATGAATTTTTGGCAAAGAAGCTGAAACAAACCAATCGCACGTCTTGGGTGGAAGAAGAGGTGGAAATCCTCACGAATCCAGAAACCTATAATTCGGATCCCAACAGTGCGTGGCGTCGGGTGAAAACGCGGTCGAACTCGCGCCGTTTTCTGGCGACAGTGCAGGCGCTGGCGAAATTCCGGGAAGAATACGCCCAAACCCGCAACGTGCCCCGCAACCGCGTGTTCAAAGACGATGCTTTGATGGAGGTGGCTGCAACGCGCCCCAAAGCAGTGAACGATCTGGGTAAATCCCGCATGTTGCTGCGCGAAGCCCGCAAAGGGCAGATCGCAGAAGGCATTCTAGAGGCTGTGAAACAGGCCGATGCGATCCCAAATGACGATCTGCCGGTCATTGCAAAGGTCAAGCAACGCCCGCAGGGCAGCGAAGGTTTGGCCGATTTGTTGCGTGTTTTGCTGAAAGCCAAAGCCGAAGAGGCAGGTGTGGCCCAAAAACTGATCGCGAATGCGTCTGAATTGGATGACATCGCCGCGGGTGTTGGCGGGGATCACGTGTTTCGCGGCTGGCGCAGCGAGGTGTTTGGGAATGACGCCAAAGACCTGTGCGAAGGCAAAATCGCCCTGTCTGCCAGTGGCAGCAGCGTCAAAATTGTCCGTATTTAAAGGGTTTCACGCTTAACGGCGCAGCGACACTTGGTTTTGGCGTCCAACAATCCGAATGGTGCGAATGCCTGCCAGCCGTTGATTTGACAGGAACACACCCACGTCCACTTCGCGAGACCGCTCGGTGGATTGCAATGTGTTGAACCCTGGCTCTTTGGCGCGGAATTCCAACACCAAAACACCGTTTTCATCAGGTTTAAACGCATCAAGGCTGACCAGTTTCGCGTCGTAATACCCTTGGCGAGGCATTAGGGCACGGGCGCGGATGATACCACCATCCCGTGTGCGTTCGATCCGTGCGGTTTTCACAACGGACGCCAGCGTGCGCCCCGATATATCCTGCGATTTCGCCACGCGTTCTTGTTGCTGGCGTTCCACGCGGCTGCGTCGTCCAAAGATGTTTGCAGAACTGCCGCTGCCCGCAGAAGAGGCCGAAGAGGCGCTGTTCGCGCTGCTGCCTGCACTGCTGCCCGCGCTATTGCCCAAACCACAGGATGACACCATCCCAACTACAAAAAATGCGCACAAAAGGTTTTTCATCTGCTCACCCTCATTCATTGCGTCATGGTTAGCCAAAACTGCGTCCAAAGAAAAGGGCGCAGTTTGCGACACACCACATTTGGGTGGACGAAGCGGCACCTGCGCCATAGGTAACAGGCACGGACAGGCATTGTATGGGTTTAAAATGACGGACGCATTTCAAGAGATCGTTGAAACGTTTGAGTTTTTGGACGATTGGGAAGACCGCTATCGCCATGTGATCGAGCTGGGCAAAGAGATGCCGCCGCTTGACGAAGCACTGCGTGTGGATGCCACCAAAGTCGATGGCTGTGCATCCCAAGTGTGGATCGTGCCCAAGATCGACGGGCAGGGTGCAAGCGGCGTGTTCACGTTTGATGGCGAAAGCGACGCCATGATCGTGCGCGGCCTCATCGCCATCCTCGGCGCGCTCTACAACGGCCAAACCCTGCAACAAGTCGTGGACACAGACGCCCCCGCCGCCTTTGCGCAACTGGGGCTAGACCAGCATTTGTCGGCGCAACGCTCCAACGGATTGCGCGCCATGATCGCACGGGTCCAATCAGTGGCGCAGCAGGGTATTGCGGCAAACTCATAATCTTTATGACAACTATGAATTTGCTTTGATAAGCGTTCCGTGACACGCAGGTCCGAGCCCACGTTTCTGTTGGGCAAAGGATCGCTATATGTCTGAAAAGCTGCAAAAAATTCTGGATACGCAAGGCTGGGTTCTGGCCGATGGGGCGACGGGAACCAACCTGTTCAACATGGGACTGGAAGCCGGCGAAGCACCCGAGATGTGGAACGAATGGCATCCAGATCGCATTGCAGCGCTGTATCAAGGGGCTGTGGATGCAGGATCTGATCTGTTTCTCACCAACAGTTTTGGCGGCAACGCTTCGCGCCTGAAATTGCACGGCGCTGAAAAGCGGGCCCGCGAACTGTCTCGTATTTCTGCGGAAATCGGCCGCGAGGTTGCGGATAAAGCGGGGCGTGATGTGATCGTTGCAGGATCGATGGGCCCTACAGGGGACATCATGGAACCTGTTGGCACGCTGTCTCATGCTGATGCAGTTGAGATGTTTGAAGAACAGGCGCACGGCTTGATTGAAGGGGGCGCAGACGTCCTTTGGATCGAAACCATCTCTGCACCCGAAGAATTCGCTGCCGCTGCCGAAGCCATCGGCAACACGGGCGCATCTTGGTGTGGAACCATGAGCTTTGACACGGCTGGACGCACCATGATGGGTGTTACATCCTCGGGAATGGTCGATATGGTGGCGGGGCTGGACTATCAGCCTATGGCGTTTGGCGCGAACTGCGGGGTTGGCGCCTCTGATCTGCTGCGCACGGTTCTGGGCATGAGCGCGGCCAAGCCGAACCATCCCATCATCGCCAAGGGGAATGCCGGAATTCCGAAATATGTGGACGGTCACATCCATTATGATGGAACGCCGGAACTTATGGCGAAATACGCTGTTTTGGCACGCGATTGTGGGGCGAGTATCATAGGCGGGTGTTGCGGGACCATGCCCGAGCATCTTGCTGCAATGCGGCATTCTTTGGAAACAAAGGGTGTGGGGCAACAGCCTGATTTAGCTGAAATTTCTAGCGTCTTAGGCGCGTTTTCATCCGACCATGACGGAACAGGCGAACAGACCGCGCCAACCCGCACACGCCGCAGACGCCGCGCTTAAATTGTGCAAATTCGCGTCATTCGGTCGGAATGGGAAAAAACAGTGTCGCTATTTTTGCAGTTTTGTCGCACCCACTTCGTAATGTACGCTGAGGTACACCGCGGTGGTGGCACAAAAATAATGGGATTTACAGCCAATGTCTGACGAAGAAGATATCATCCTGTCCGAACTGAGCGATGATGAGCTTGTGCCGCAGATGCACGATGACCTGTATGACGGTCTGAAAGAAGAGATCGAAGAATCCGTGAACATCCTGCTAGAGCGGGGCTGGCAGCCTTACGATGTGCTGACCAAAGCGCTTGTTGAAGGCATGCGCATCGTAGGCATCGATTTCCGCGATGGTATTCTGTTTGTGCCAGAAGTTCTGCTGGCGGCGAACGCCATGAAGGGCGGCATGGCCATCCTAAAACCGTTGCTTGCTGAAACAGGCGCACCGCGTTTGGGCAACATGGTCATTGGCACCGTAAAAGGCGACATCCACGACATCGGCAAGAACCTTGTGACGATGATGATGGAAGGCGCGGGCTTTGAAGTGGTTGATCTGGGCATCAACAATCCCGTTGAAAACTACATCGAAGCACTGGAAAGCGGCGAATTTGACATCCTTGGCATGTCCGCGCTGCTGACGACTACAATGCCGTACATGAAGGTCGTGATCGACACGATGGTCGAAAAAGGTATGCGCGACGACTACACAGTGCTGGTCGGTGGCGCACCGCTGAATGAAGAGTTCGGCAAAGCCATTGGCGCAGATGCGTATTGTCGTGATGCAGCCGTGGCCGTGGAAACAGCCAAAGAGTTCATGGCGAAGAAACACAATCAGATGTCGGCCTAGGCTAACATGCTCGTCGATGATCATACATTGACGGAAGAAGGTTTGGACGCGCGTGGGGGTGACCCTGCGCGCGTTCTCGTTTTGGCTTGTGGGGCGCTCGCTCGGGAAATTCTGGCCCTGTTCAAGATCAACAAATGGGACCACATGGACCTGACGTGTTTGCCCGCCAAATACCACCTTTACCCCGAAAAGATCGTGGATGCGGTGGAGCAAGCCGTCGCCAAACACTGTGAAACCTACAGCCAAATCTTTATCGCCTATGCGGATTGTGGCACTGGCGGCCTTTTGCAGGCCAAGTGCGAAGAGCTGGGCGTTGAAATGATCGCAGGCCCGCATTGCTATTCCTTTTTTGAAGGCAACGAGGTTTTTGCCCAAACGTCCGAAGACGAGATCACCGCCTTCTACCTCACGGACTTCTTGGTCAAACAATTCGACGCTTTCATTATGAAACCCATGGGCCTCGACCGTCACCCGGAATTGCGTGACATGTATTTTGGGAACTACACCAAGATGGTCTATCAGGCACAAACCAACGATCCTGCCCTCGATGCCAAGGCAGTTGAGTGCGCGGCCAAGCTGGGTCTGCCGCTGGAACGCCGCTTTACGGGGTATGGGGATTTGCAGGCGGCGCTTGCAGAGATCAAAGCACCAGATTAACCCGCACCGCGCTTGCTTTTGAAAATCAATCCTGCAAACTTGATCCAAGACAGTAGGGGAAAGACATGGCACGCGAAGAAACCACAAATTTTATGGCCATGAAGGGCGCAGGGTACTATTCCAAGGCCACGATTGGCGCCAAGCACGTGATGGACAACGCGGCGCAAATGGTGCTCGACGCGGTAGATCGCATGGATCCTGCCAGCGGGGACGGGGTGTTTCGCGCTACGGACATGGGCGCGGCCGATGGGGGCACTTCCCTTGATATGTGGCGTCGGGTTCTGGCTGATGTGCGCGACCGCGCACCAGACCGCCCCATTGAAATGGTGTACACCGACCTGCCGCGCAATGACTTTAGCCAGGTCTTTCAGATTGTGCATGGGCTTACGGGCGAAGCGACATATCTGACCGAGGTGTCAGGCGTGCATGTCATGGCTTCGGCCACGTCGTTTCACGAAACAATCTTGCCTGCAGGCACGCTCGACCTCGGGTTTTCCGCCACGGCGAGCCACTACATCACTGCTGTGCCGTGCAACATTCCCGACCACGTTCATATGGTCGGCGCATCAGGGGACACGCGCCAAGCCTATGAAGAAAAAGGTGCGGCAGATTGGGACAATATGCTGGCGCATCGCGGGGCCGAAATGAAGTC
>CALLAV010000189.1 GCA_938001995.1 uncultured Amylibacter sp.
GTCAGAACACGATCAAGCGCACGCACCGTGGCCTGAAACGTTTCTGTGTCGCGGGTTTCCAACATTTGCTGGATCAGGCCTTCGGCAGCGGGGCTGTTCATCCCCATATAGTTGCGCGTGCCAGGTTCTGTGACCCCCGCACTGCCCCAATAAAGCATCTGTTCATTGCCAGGGGACAACGACATGTACCGTGTGTAATGCGCCATTTCAAAGTCATAGGTTTTCATCCGTTGGCGGTGTTGTACCGCGTCTATCAGTTTGATGTTCGCCTGAATTCCCAAACGTTGCAGCGCATTTGTGTAGATGCCCATGATGGCTTCGTTTTCGGTTGCGGTGTTCTTGAGCAGGATTTCAAAGGTGAAGGGTTCGCCTGATCGGTTGGTCAAAACACCGTTTTTGATGGTCCAGCCCGCAGATTCGAGCAGTTTGCGTGCTGTGCGCAGGTTTTTGCGATTGCGCGGTGTCCCATTGGATTGCGGCAGTGCGTACCCTGACAGCGCGCCTGAAGGCAGCGTGTCAGCGTATGGGGCCAATGCACGGGCCACAGCGCCTGTGGCGGGGCCATCTTGCATCGACAGGACCGAGTTCGAGAAATAGCTGGTGATGCGCGGCAGTGCCCCCCCGTTCAGCGTCTTGTTCACAAACTCAAAGTTAAACGCATGAATCAGCGCATCACGCACGCGAATATCTGCGAATTTCGGGTTGCGCGTGTTCATCACAAACCCCGTCATGCCGCTGGGGCGTTTGTGGGCGATTTCTGATTGCACCATGCGCCCGTCTTTTATCGCAGGGAAGGTATAGCTGTTTTGCCAACGTTGTGCATTGCCTTCGCGGTAAACCGAGATGGAACCCGCTTTAAACGCCTCGAATATAACGGCGTTGTCGATGTAATAGTCGTATTTGATCGTATCAAAGTTGTCGTGACCCGCCTTGAGACCAAGGTTTTTGCCCCAATAGTCGGGATTGCGTTCAAAGGTGATATAGCGCCCTGCTTCCAACGCGCCGATGGTATAGGGCCCTGAACCGGTAATCTGATCGAGCGAACTGACATCAAATTCACGCCCCTCCCAATCCGCTTTGCGCAGGATCGGACGCAGGCCAAGGATCAGCGGCAATTCGCGATCTTTCACATTGAAAGTGAATGTAACACTGCGCGGGCCGGTTTGTTCCGCCTTGGCGATCTTCTTCCATGCAAAGCTGTAGCGTGGGTGGCCTTTGGTCCCGAGCGTTTCAAACGACCACAGCACGTCTTCGGCTGTCACGGGATCGCCGTTGGAAAACGCCGCCTCTTCGCGCAGAGTGAACGTGACATATGTGCGTTCATCATCCGTTTCGACAGACTCGGCCAGCAAACCATAAAGCGTGAAGGCTTCGTCATAACTGCGCCCCATCAAGGATTCGACCACATGAGTGCGAATCCCGTAAGGTGCGGTCCCTTTTAGGATGTAAGGATTGAGCGAATCATAGCTGCCAGATTCGGACAAAGTAACGGATCCGCCCTTTGGTGCGTCAGGATTCGCGTAAGGCAGCGCCGTAAACCCCTTTGGCAGTGCAGGTTCACCGTACATTGCAAGGCCATGCTGGGGCGATGATAAGGCGAATTGTGGTAGAAGAATGCCGATTAGAGCCAGCATGGAAACAATGATAGATGCTCGAAGTGTTCTAAGTGTCATCGCTGCAACAATAGCCCCGTGTTTTTGTGTTTTTCTATATGTATCAAGCCTGTCTGGGAAATACTTCATTTTTTTACTTGGCGTGAAGCCGCGTATTTTGTATAACAAATTCACTGCTCGATAGGTTTCTTGCCTGTATGAAACCTGCCTCAATAACTTAACGCCCTCCTTGTGAGGGCGTTTTTTTTTGGCGTGATTTCAAGCGGCTTACAGAACTGTTACAGGTTTCCCCTTACTACATTGGTTAATGCGGGCTTAATCGCGCGTCTACAGAATGAGGGATAACATGAAGGTCTTGGTTCTTTGCACTGGCAATTCGGCGCGGTCGATCTTGCTCGAATCGATTCTTAACCACTGTAGCGGTGGGCGGATTTCGGCGTATTCGGCAGGATCGCACCCTACTGGCGCGGTAAATCCCGGTGCATTGGCGCAGTTAAAGACGCTTGGATGGCCCACCGATGGGCTTCGATCCAAAAGCTGGGACGAATTTGCAACAAAAGACGCGCCCGAAATGGATTTGGTGGTCACTGCCTGTGGGAATGCGCGCGATGAAACTTGCCCCGTATGGATTGGCGCACCTGTGTCCGCCCATTGGGGGGCAGAAGACCCAGCCGATGTGAGTGAACCGCCAGAAGCTGTTCGATACGCCTTTTCAGAGGCTTACACGCGGTTGCGAAAGTACGCAGATGCCTTTATTGCGCTTCCCTTTGAGGATATGGATCGGGACGCATTGCAAAAGGCCGTGCGCGAAATCGGGGAGACACACTGATGCAAAGGCTACTGGCAGAGGGTTTGGGCACAGCTTTTTTGCTGGCCACAGTGATCGGTTCTGGCATCATGGGCGAGACATTGGCCGATGGAAACACGGCTATCGCGCTGCTGGGGAACACGATTCCGACAGGCGCGATTCTTGTGGTGCTGATCACGATCTTCGGACCCATTTCTGGCGCGCATTTCAATCCTGCTGTGACACTCGCCTTTTTGGTGCGCCGCGAGATTTCGCTACACGAGGCGGCTGGATTTATCGTTGTGCAAGTGATTGGCGGTATTTTGGGCGTTTGGGCAGCGCATTTGATGTTTGCAGAAGACGTCTTACAGGTGTCGATGAAGATGCGCGCGGGCCCTGCGCAGGGGTTTTCGGAACTGGTGGCAACTTTTGGGCTGTTAATGGTGATCTTTGGCGGCATTCGGCACAAACCGGACGCGGTTCCGCTGTTGGTCGGTCTGTATATCACGGCGGCCTATTGGTTTACGGCCTCTACCAGTTTTGCCAATCCTGCCGTGACGATTGCACGAATGATGAGCGATACCTTTGCAGGGATCACGCCCGCGAGCGCGCCATTGTTCATTGCCATGCAACTGGTTGGGGCCCTATTGGCAGTGGGCGTGGCGAAAGTTTTATTTACCGACAAGGCCTGAAACCGACGCAGCGTTAGCGTTTTGGATATTTGAAAAACAAAAAGACAAGGGCGTTTGCCCCCCGAGGGTTGCAGGTGCGTGGCAAGCGGGGTAGCGGTTTTGCATGACAGAGCCTGCAATCTTTGATCAGGGGCGTGCGCCGCCCTGCCCTGTGCCGTTCAATCTGGCGCAGTATGTTTTGGCGACGGGGGCGGATGATGCTGTCGCGCTAGAGGTGATTGGGGACGGCGTTGAACGGTGGCGGTATGCCGACCTGCGCGATGCGGTTTGGCGCACGGCGGGTGGTTTGCTGGATCTGGGCTTGCGCGACGGCGATCGTCTGTTGTTGCGCATTGGCAATGATCCTGCCTTTCCGATCCTGTTTCTGGCAGCCGTGGCCGTGGGTGTTGTGCCTGTGCCGACATCGGCCTTGCTGACCGAGGTTGAGGTCCGTCGGATCGTTGCAGAGTTGCGCCCTGCGCTGGTGGCTTTTGGCGGCGGGTTGGAGCCTGTGGCGGATTTGGCAGTTCCAACGCTGGATGAGAAAGGCGTAGCACAGTTGCGCCAAGCAGAACCCGCCACGCCTGTGATGGGATCGCCTGATCGTTTGGCCTATATGATTTACACCTCTGGAACCTCTGGCAAGCCACGCGCTGTGATGCACGCACATCGGGCTGTTTGGGCGCGGCGTATGATGTGGGATGGTTGGTATGGGCTGCGCTCTGATGATCGGATGCTGCACGCGGGGGCGTTCAATTGGACCTATACGCTTGGTACGGGGTTGATGGACCCCTGGGCCATTGGGGCCACAGCGATGGTCTATACGGGGCCACCTGATCGCCATGTTTGGGGGCAATTGGCCCGCGAACACAAGGCGAGCATTTTTGCCGCTGCACCAGGGGTTTATCGCCAAATTGTAGAAAGCGGAGCCGAAGGTTTTGAAGGTTTGCGCCATGGCTTAAGTGCTGGGGAAAAGATGCCAGCCTCGGTTATGGCCGCATGGAACGCGCAAACAGGAAAAGCGGTCTACGAGGCACTGGGCATGAGCGAGGTGTCCACTTTCGTGTCATCGTCGCCAAGTGTTGCGCCACGCAATGGTGCGGCGGGCAAAGCACAAGACGGACGGCGGTTGGCTATTCTAGGGGCAGATGGCCCCGTTGATTTTAACGAAGCGGGCGTCTTGGCCATTTCACAGGATGATCCGGGGCTGATGCTCGGATATTTCGAGCAAGAGGCTGAAACGGCACAAAAATATCAAGGAAAGTGGTTTGTCACGGGCGATACGGTGTCCATGGACGCCGACGGTTATGTCACCTATCTGGGCCGCGATGACGACATGATGAATGCGGGCGGGTATCGTGTGTCCCCTATCGAGGTAGAGGCAGCCATGATGCAGTGCAGCGGCGTATTGCAGGCAGCTGCGGCAGAAGTAGACGTGCGCGACGGTGTGTCCGTTATCGCGGGGTTTTACGTGGCTGACACCGATTTGAACGCGCCGCTGCGTGAAATTTGCGATCAGGCTCTGGCAAAATACAAAAGGCCGCGTATGTTTGTGAAAATCCCAGCACTCCCCATGGGTGCGAACAACAAAATTCAGCGCAAAGCCTTGCGTGATTGGACCCCGACATGACGAAACTCGACATAATTTCCGACCCGATTTGCCCATGGTGCTATATCGGTAAAACCAAGCTGGATCGTGCGCTGGAAAAGCATCCAGAGCATGATTTGGTGATAGAATGGCATCCGTTCCAGTTAAACCCGACCATGGAACCCGAAGGGATGGATCGGCGTGAATATCTGGAAACCAAGTTTGGTGGCAAAGAAGGCGCGGTGCGTGTCTATGGCGCTATTGCCGAGGCAGCAGAGGCCGCTGGCATCGAGATCAACTTTGAAGGTATCAAACGCACACCAAGCACACTGAACGCCCATCGTTTGCTGCATTGGGCCGCGTTGGAAGGCAAACAGAATGCCGTCGTGGATCGTCTGTTCAAAGCCTATTTTCGCGAAGGTCAGGACATTTCAGACCATGATGTATTGGTAGATATCGCCGCGAACGCGGGCATGGATGCAGAGGTGACGCGCCGATTGTTAGAAAGTGACGCAGACGCCAAAGACATCCAAGACCGCGATGCCGCGGCGCGCGAGCGCGGTGTGTCTGGTGTCCCATGCTTTGTGATCGGAAATCACTATGTGGTGCAAGGCGCACAAGACACAGCGCTGTGGGAAAAGGTCATTTCAGAACTGTCAGATGCGCATAACGCAGACGCTGAGCAAGCGGGATGATCATAGGGCATTTGCCCTCGGGTTACATTCTGGCGCGGGTTTTAGGTGTTGGAACCCCTGCCCTAATGTTCGCCTGTGTGCTTGGCGCGATTTTCCCAGATTTTGATCTGTTATTCTTCTATTTGGTGGATGATCGCGCATTCCACCATCACCGATATTGGGTCCATGCGCCCGGATTTTGGCTGATTGTCACCTGTGTCGTTGCGCCCGCGCTTTGGTTTGTTTCGCGCAAGCTGTTGGCGCTCTTTGCGGCCTTTGTTGCAGGTAATTTCCTGCATGTGCTGCTCGATAGTATTGCAGGCGGGATCATGTGGGCATGGCCGTTTTCAAACGATCTGATATCATTGGTCACAGTCCAACCCACACACAGTCACTTTGTCTTATCGTTCATGGCCCACTGGACGTTTTGGTTGGAAATCGCCCTATGGATGATCGCAATCGGTTTGTATGTGCGTGGGCGGCGTCATGGGTAAAAAACTATCGATGATCGAGTTCATCTTTTTGATGGCCTTCATGTTTTCCCTGATTGCCTATGCAACTGACGCGATGTTGCCAGCGTTTGAACAAATAGCCACGGATTTGAATACGGCGAATGTCAGTCGCGTTCAGTTGATTATCGCTTTTTTCGTTTTGGGCACGGGTGTGGGACAACTGCTCGCAGGTCCATTGTCAGACACGCTTGGACGCAAGCCCGTCATCCTGGGCGGTATCCTGATCTTTGTTCTATCGAGCATTTGGGCGTGGGCAACAGCGTCCCTTGAAATGCTCCTCCTCGCGCGTTTTGTGCAAGGGCTGGGGATTTCGGCCCCGCGCACCGTGGGTATGGCAATGGTCCGAGATTTGTATTCAGGACGGCAAATGGCGCGCGTTGTTTCGCTTGCCATGATGTTATTTGTCTTAGTTCCAGGAGTTGCACCGTTGTTTGGCCAATTCTTGATGAACAGTTTTGGCTGGCGGTCGATCTTTTTGTCTTGCGTGGTTTTGGGGGGCATGGTGTGCCTCTGGCTATGGTTGCGCCAAGAAGAGACTTTGGTCGAAGCACGACGCAAGCCGTTCGCTTGGATGGCACTTGTCGATGGTTGGGTCGAAATGCGCAAATCCCGCCGTGCGATGATGTCGATGTTTATCCTGTGTTTCGCATATTCGTTGATCTTCGCTTACCTTAGCAGTGCGCAACAAGTCTTTGTCGATTGGCTTGGCGTCGGAGAGGACTTTCCGCTGTATTTTGGTGTGATTGCCGTGCTCTCTGGCCTTGCGGGTGCGCTCAATGCGGTGCTGGTTGTGCGCCTTGGAATGTGGCTTCTCAGTTCTGTTGGCATGTTGATTATCTGCGTTTTGTCCATGATCACAGGGGGGGCCATCTGGACAGGTTGGATTGACGGAGCAATGCTGCTGCCTGTGTTTGTCGCGTGGTCGATCATGATGTTCTTTGTGTCAGGGTTGGTATTCACCAACCTGAACGCAATGGCGCTCGAACCAATGGGGCATATTGCGGGGACAGCCAGCGCTTTGATCGGTGCCATTTCCACCATTGGCAGTATCGCTTTGGTCATTCCAATAGGGCAATTATATAACGGAACAGGCCTGCCGCTGATTTTTGGTGTTGGCCTGTGTGCGGGGGCTGGTTTCGTATTGAACCAGTTTAATCCAAGAGAAGTGGACGCCTAGGCCTTTGCAAACTTCGCCAAATCACGGGCGATGATATACGCGCCTTTGATCTTGGTTTCGTCCTTGTCCCAGTCACGACGCACGATGATCTTATTGTCTTTGACCTTGGCCGTACCCCGTTGATCTTGTAAGAAATCCACCAGACCCGCTGGATTTGCGAATTTGTCCTTGTGGAACTGGATCACAGCGCCTTTTGGCCCACCGTCCAGTTTCGCGATCCCTGCCCGTTTACACATGCCTTTGACGCGCACGATTTTCAGCAGTGTGTTCACTTCGGTAGGAAGTTTGCCAAAACGGTCAATCAGCTCTGCGGCAAACCCTTCCAGCTCGACCTTCGTCGCAAGCGAAGACAGTCGACGATAGAGGCCAAGGCGCACATCAAGGTCAGGCACAAAGGTTTCGGGGATCAGCACAGGCACGCCCAGATTGATCTGCGGTGACCAGCTGTCGGTGTCTGTCAGCCCTTCCATGCCGCCTGCTTGCATCTTGGCAATCGCCTCTTGCAGCATCTCTTGATACAGCTCAAAGCCCACTTCGCGCACATGGCCCGATTGTTCATCGCCAAGCAAGTTGCCCGCTCCGCGAATATCAAGGTCTTGGGAGGCCAGCGTGAACCCTGCCCCAAGACTGTCGAGACTGCCAAGCACCCGCAGACGTTTTTCCGCGTTCGGCGTCAAAGGCTTGCGCGGTTTGGTGGTCAGATACGCATAGGCGCGGGTCTTTGAGCGCCCTACACGGCCACGGATTTGGTAAAGCTGGCTTAGGCCAAACATATCCGCGCGGTGGATGATCATGGTGTTGGCGGTTGGGATATCAAGCCCGCTTTCCACAATCGTCGTCGCCAACAGTACATCGTATTTGCCGTCATAAAACGCGTTCATGCGATCGTCTAATTCGCCCGCTGCCATTTGGCCGTTCGCCACAATATAGCTGACCTCAGGCACTTGGGTTTTAAGGAAATCCTCAATCTCGGGCAGATCAGAAATGCGCGGCACGACAAAGAACGACTGCCCACCACGGTAATGTTCACGCAACAGCGCTTCGCGCAAGGTAACGGTGTCAAATTCGGACACATAGGT
>CALLAV010000190.1 GCA_938001995.1 uncultured Amylibacter sp.
TTGAGGTCGGCAGATCATATCCCCACATGCGGAAGCGCTCTGCATAGTGGCTACGCACGCCAGTCGCGGTGAAATGACCGATAATTTTGTTCTCTGGCGTGAGTCCAACGCGCCGGAAACGGAAGAGTTCCTGCATGGAAATGACTTCGCCCTCCATGCCTGTAATCTCTGTGATCGAGGTCATGCGACGCGATCCATCCTGAAGACGCGAGGCCTGAACGATCAAGTTCACAGCCGATGAAATCTGGCTCCGCATCGCGCGCAAAGGCATCTCAACCCCTGTCATCGCAATCATGTTTTCCAAACGGGCAACCGCATCGCGTGCAGAGTTGGCGTGGATCGTCGTCATCGAACCGTCGTGACCCGTGTTCATGGCTTGCAACATGTCGATAACCTCGTCGCCGCGGGTTTCCCCAACGATGATACGGTCAGGACGCATCCGCAGGGCGTTTTTCAGACAGTCGCGGGCATCAACGCCGCCTTTGCCTTCAACGTTTGGCGGCCGCGTTTCCATCCGTGCCAGGTGTTCCTGTTGCAGCTGCAATTCGGCGGTGTCTTCGATGGTCGCCACACGTTCGTCATTGGCAATAAAGGAGGACAGGGCGTTCAGCGTGGTCGTTTTACCAGAACCTGTACCACCGGACACAACGATGTTTAGTCGACACGCAACAGCGGCCTGCAAATAGGCGGCCATTTCATCGGTAAAGGCGCCGAATTTCACCAGATCGTCGATGCCGAGCTTGTCTTTCTTAAATTTCCGAATGGACACCAATGCACCATCAATCGCAATCGGTGGAACCATCGCGTTAAAACGCGAGCCATCCAGCAAACGGGCATCCACATACGGGTTTGATTCATCAACACGACGACCCACGGCGGATACGATTTTGTCGATCACGCGCAAAAGGTGCTTATCGTCGCGGAAAACCACCTTGGACAGGCTCAATTTACCACCTTTTTCGATGAAAATCTGTTTTGGACCGTTAATCAGAATATCGGCGATGTCTTCGTCTTTCAGAAGCGGTTCAAGCGGGCCGAGGCCCGTCACTTCGTCGTACATTTCCGCGTTCAGGTTGACGCGTTCTTCTTTGGTCAGAACCATGCCCATTTCTTGCAGGCCGTCAGAACAAATCGCGCTAATTTCGCGGCGCAGATCCTGTTCGGATGCGGATTCAATCGCGCCGAGGTTCAGGTTTTCCAACAAACGTGTATGCATATCCAGTCGGATATCCATCAGCTTTTGGGCGCGGCGGTCTTCACGAGATATATTGTCTGTCTTCGCGGGAGCCGCTTTTGGCGGATTAATTATCTCTTTTCGCGCGACCTTTGCGGTCGGGGCAGGGGCTGCGTCAGCCTGTGTCAGCTCGAGCGCCGGCGCGTCTGGCGCGGCGGGCTTAGGAGAAGATTTTTGGTAGCGTTTAAACATGATATACCCCGTTACTCTTTTGTGTCTTGCACAAGGTCGGATATTGTATTGGCGATCTTTAGAATCTCTTTACGCAGTGGATTTTTTGCGGCGAGCTCGGCGAGCGGAACCCCTTCATCCCCTGCATTTGCTACCGGTTTACCGCCGTCAGGCAGTTGATAGCGGAACTCAATCTCTAGGCTTTCGGCCATTCGCTTCACGCGCGTTTTACCCGACATATCAGTAAATTTCGGCGCACGGTTCAGGGCAAATTGCACCTTTTCATAGGGCAAATCTTCGGCCTTTAACGTGCGTACAAACCGCAGACAGTTTTGCGCGCTGCGCATGTCCAATTCCAGGAAGGCAAAATACAGATGTGCGGCTTCCAAAACGACCTCTGACCAGCTGACCAGCGGCTGAGGAACATCAATGATTACAAAGTCATAGCTTGATTTTGCTTGCTGGATGATATTATCGATACCGTCAGGCTCTACGAACTCCAGCGGAAGCGCGTCATTGGGCGCAGAAAGGACATCCAAACGGTCTTTGTAGGACGCCATGGCCTGCTTTAGACCATCCGCATCCGCAGCGGCGGCGTCAGACAGAAATTCGAACACCGCTTCCGTGCGCGGAACGTCCAAATATGTGGACACAGCGCCGTATTGGAAGTTGAAATCCAAAATACAGACTTTTTTACCTTCTTTTTCACCAAGTTTCTGCAATTCCCATGCAAGGTTGGCTGCAAAAGTGGTCGCGCCCGTACCGCCAGCAAGGCCATAGACAGGCAAAACGATGCCGCTGCGCGATGTATCGGCAGGCAAAGCGGCCGCAGGTGGGGCCGCGACAGGTTCAGGAACCTTAGAAATGCGTTCGATCGCGTCGTGCAGTGCCCCTTCGGGCAGTGGGTAAGGCGCGAAATCATCAGAGCCCATGCGCATCAACTGGTGCAGGGCAACGGTATCTAGTTCGTGCGGGACCAAGACAATTTTAATGCCTTGTTCCTGGGCTGTGCGAATGACGTTTGCGACAGGGGTCAAATCCTGTTCGTCTTCTTTATCAACAGCAACGGTAATGTATTTAAGGCCAGCGCCAATGTCGGAGGTCAAAGCAGATGCGGCTGTTTCGAATGTAAGCGCACCCCAGTTCTCGCCGAACTCTGTTTCCATATCTTCGATGAGAAGGTCAAAAGCTTCAATATCGCGTGCGATTGCGCATGCTACGATTTGGCTCGGTCCATCATTTTCTGTCTCGGCACTCATACCTATAGTCCACCCGAATGCGGATTTTTCCGCTTTGTTTATTTGTGCCTAAGCACCTGCTCGTTCTCAGGATTATCTTAGGAATGTGGTCTTTTTGGGGTGATTACGGGCAATTTTTAGGAATAAATCGCCCGTATCATATGTGTCACAGCTTATTTTATGACTTATTCTTCTGTGCTTTTCTCAACTGTATACGTGGTCGAGATGTATTGGTCGTAAACGAACTTGGCGTATTTACCATCGAGGTCCGACGCGCGGCCTTTGCGGGCAAATCCAGACACTTCGGTCACTGTACGACGGTTCGCGCGATTTGCGCCTTCCGTCAGAACAACAGGGCGGGTTTCACCGAAAGATGATACCGCTTTAACCTTGTGACGGCTGACGCCCAGGCTGACCAAATAGTTTACCGCTGCCTTCGCACGACGATACCCCAAACGCTTGTTATAGCTGTTTGATCCCACTTTGTCGGTGTGGCCGTAGACGCGGAACACGATTTGTGGGTGGGCCTTGATCCACTGAGCCTGTTGGCGCAGTTGATTGCGGGCTGTCTGGTCTAATTGCGCGGAATTAAACGCGAAATTGATACGGGCAGGGGCCTCTGACGCGAATTTACGTGTCAAGTTGGCTGCATATGCGCCGTTCAATTGTCCTGTTTGCACCGCAACGTTTGTGGCTGTCGCGACACCCATATCATCTTCCAGAATCTCATAGCCAGCTTCTGGCCCAAGATAAGAGAAGAGGTTATCTGTGCTTGAACATGCGCCCAAAGTTAGAGCGGCAACGGCGACGGAGGTGATAGAAAGGGTTTTCATGTCAATTACTCCATCACATAGCCGTAGGAACCAGTGAACTCTTGCGAGGAAACGGATCCAGAGGCGCTGTTGTTGCCAGATTTGTTCTTACGTTTGCCAGATACATTACCCAGAAGGAACAATTCGCTCTCGTTCGGGATACGCACGCGATCTGTTGGCAGTGTCAGGCTTTCGCCGTCTACAGGTGTCACCAGATGAGGTGTCACGATAACCACCAGCTCGCTTTGATCTCGGCTGTAGTTCGCGCTGCGAAACAATGCGCCAAGGACTGGAACATCACCAAGCCAAGGAACCTGTGAAGAGGCGTCTGCAAAGTTGTCTTGCAGCAGGCCCGCAATCGCCATGCTTTGGCCATCGCGCATTTCAACGACGGTTTTCGCTTCGCGGCGTGTAAACGATGGGATCACAGCGTTGCCGATTACAACGGTTTGCGTCGTGTCCAGTGCAGACACGGCCGTGTCGATCGTCAGGTTGATCAAATCGCCGTCTACAACGACGGGTTTGAACGTCAATTCGATGCCGAATGGTTTGTATTCAATCTTAACACCGTCACCATCTGCAACAGGGACAGGGAACTCACCGCCTGCAAGGAAGGCCGCTTCGTTGCCAGAAATCGCTACAAGGTTTGGTTCCGCGAGTGTGCGTACAAGACCCTTTGTTTCAAGCGCTTCAAGCATCAAGTTGATCGCAAGATCGCCAGAGCTAAAGCCAATGGAGAACGCGCCTTGTTGGCCCGCTGCCACGTTGTTGATGCCTGTTGTGCCTGGTGTTGTGATACGCGAACCCGTGCCAATTTGGCTGATTGTGTTGCCCGTGATGTCCACACCGATTGAGGCGGAGAGGTTTTTCGCTACGGCGCGTTGCATTTCCGCAAAGCGCACCTTCAGCATCACCTGCTGAGAGCCGCCAACCGTCATGAGGTTTGTCACCCGTTCAGGCGCATAGCGCTGTGCGAGGTCCAAAGCGCGGTCTAGTTTCTGTTTGCCAGACACACGACCCGATAGAACGATACCGTCATTGGCGGTCCGCACTTCGATTTTCTCGCGTGGGAGGATTTCGCGAAGACGTTCTTTGAATTCCGCCAAGTCGGGGGAGACGCGAACATCTACGTTGGTGATCAATTTGCCATCTGCTGCCAGCAGGGTCAGTGTTGTGCGACCCGGTGCCTTACCCAGCACGTAAATGGTGCGGTCTGACAAAGTCGCGATGTCCGCGATGCCTGGGTTTGCGACAGAAAGCTCTGCAAACGGTTGATCGGATTCCATTACGATCGCGCGGTTTACTGAAACTTTGATACTGCTAGTTGTAGATCCACGCATAATCTTGAGCACGTTTTGTGCTTCTGCTGGTGGAGCGTAAAAGCCGATTGAGCATACGCTCAACAGGCCTGCTGTTAACAGGTGTGTAATTTTCATTGTGATCCTGCCTCTCTGAATCACCGACTGCATCAATCTGGGTCTTTGTTGCCCAATTATTACCCCGAACAATGCGTCAGGCCGATTTTATTATCAAGATTCAATATATTAGAAAGAGTAGCTTATGTGGATAACTTGCAACACTGAACAGATGTAGTGGTTTTCCAACAAAAAAGGGCGCCGAAGCGCCCGATCTTGTTGGATGTATTTGAACTTAGTTGCTGCAAGGGATCGGAATTTCAATCACTTCTGCAACTTTACGGGTTTTGATTGTGCAGACTTCTTTTTCGACAACTTTGATTTCTTCGCGGCCCAGAAGATCGTCTTTGGTCACTTCGATCTGTTCGGACATGCTTTCGTCGTCGATACCACGCAGGGATAGCAGCAGCTTACCCGTGGATTGCGCCTGAACCAGTGCACCAATGGTGCGCACGTCAGCGGCAACAGTCACTGTGCGCGCAATTGTTGTTTGATTGCGCGAGCTGTCGGCCTGTTGGTCAATCGCGATCAATTCCAACCCGTTCAGGATCAGTTTTGTTACGGTGTCGCGGTCAGTGCGGCCTGTCCAGTAAACATCTACTTTGTCGCCCGGACGCAAGAAGCCAGACACACCAGATGCCACGTCAACGCGGATCGCAAAGGCGCGCATACCTTTTTTCAGGCGCGATGACACGCCGGCGTCTTCGCCGATGCCTGTCACTTTGGATGCCAATACGGCCTCGCCTTTTTCCATCATCCGCAGAACTGTACGGAATTCACCGTCTTCAGCATTGCCGATCAGATCTTCGATTTTTGAGAACGCATTCTCAGGAACAGCCGCAACAGGGAACTCGACCGCTTTCACATGCTCGGCTGTCAAAGCCGTGCCGTAGGGGAGTTCATCGTTGGCCACAAAAACAGTCGCAAGGTCGATTTTTTCGACTTTGACATCTTTGTTTGCCAGGGCCGTTTCATATTGGTTGAATCGCTCCATCGCCAGATAGACAGCGCCACCCGCAATCGCGACCCCCATGAATAGTACCAGTGCAAATACAATACGCATTTTCTTACCCGCTCTCTTTAACCAAGGGCATCTGCCCTTTGGCGAACTCAATCGAGTTCAGTTGACTCATCACTCTCAACGTAGACGCAAGGCGCCTTTGTTGTTTGGGACCCACTCTCTTAAAATGGAGTGCCTTCCCGATCTTAGTATTTCTACCAAAAAAAACGCGACCCGATCTTTGATCGTCCGCGGCAGGCAAGTCTTCGTTTTTTGCTGCCGCTGGTGCGCGGTGTGAGCGAAGGGTTCGAAAACCCTTCGCCACTAGCATCATCAGCTTAAGATACGGAAGTCGCAGAAAGCTGTGTGTTGATGTCGGAAGCCAAGTCTTCCATGCCGCCGCGGATCGCGGAAACAACTACACCACCAACCAGAACCAGAGCGGCTGTCAAAACAACCCAGTCTACTGTTACTGCGCCGTCTTCGTCTTTTGTGAATTTAAAAAGTTTCATAGTTTGATCCTCCAAAGATCGAATTGATTAAGATACAGAAGTAGCTGAAAGTTGTGTGTTGATGTCGGAAGCAAGATCTTCCATGCCGCCGCGGATCGCGGAAACAACTACACCACCAACCAGAACCAGAGCGGCTGTCAGAACAACCCAATCTACAGTTACGGCGCCATCTTCGTCTTTGGTAAATTTAAACAGTTTCATTTTTGTACCCTCCAAGGTCACATTTAGGTTTCATAAGGCTTCGGCTTGTTTTGATCTGGACCTTCTCGTCAAAGTCCGTCTCGCTTCGTCCTATGAGCTACAGTTATACGGTTAAATGTGACCGCATTTTGACACCAAAACTTTGAATGCATTTCTTTTACAAATTTTTCGAAATAAAAGTGGATAATCGTTTTTTAACAGTGCCTTAGGTAGTGAATAAAGTTGGATAAAACTTATCAATAGTTGTTGGGGGGCGTGTTTATGACAAAATCGCCACAGTTCAAACACACAATTTTCTAGCTTTACCGCCCAAATTTTGCGATTCCTGACGCAACAACAAAAAAAGAGCAGTGATTTGACCCGGTTTTATACCCCTTTTGCGGCCATCGCAGCCGTTTGCGTTGCTTTTGCAGGTGTTTCGGTCCCTGATTCTGGCTCTGCCGAGATTGTTTTTAAGAAAGCGAAGCCCAAAAGCAGTGGGGGATCGCGCATAAACATCCAGATTCAGCCCGAAGAAGACTATTACGAAAACGAACACCAGAAGAAGTTGCGCAAAGATTCGGATGCTGCGGCAACTGAAAGCGACACAACCCCCTCAGAAACAGCGAATGCCAAACCCGTCGCCCCCGCAGATTTGCAGGATTGGTTTTGGACTGCGAACTCTCCTTCTATAGGGGAGGCCAGTTCAGGACGACTAAACGATGCGATGAAATCGCTATCTGCGAACCCTTCAAAGGCGGCAAAGTTCTCTCCTAATATAGGGCACATGCGCAAACTGGCGGATACGCACGGCGGAAACATCTTGCTGGCGACCCTTGGCAAAGACGTTTCGCCCGCATTTGTGCTGGCTGTGATCGGTGTTGAATCAGGTGGGCGTGCCGAAGCGGTCAGTTCTGCAGGCGCCGTTGGCCTGATGCAATTGATTCCCGACACGGCGGCGCGGTTCAACGTGACCGACAGCACGGATCCAGCACAAAATATCAAAGGTGGCACAGCCTACCTTGATTGGCTGCTCAAGGAATTCAAACGCGACCCTTTGTTAGCACTCGCTGGGTACAACGCAGGGGAAGGGGCAGTCAGAAAGCACGCGGGCGTCCCGCCTTATGCAGAAACACGCGCCTATGTGCCCAAAGTTGTGGCCGCATGGCAGGTGGCCCGCACCTTGTGTATGACACCGCCAAAATATGTAACCGACGGATGCGTCTTTAAACCGAGCCCGAAGAAATGACAGATAAACGACCTCTCGCCGTTGATATTGATGGCACCTTCCTAAAAACCGACATGCTGTTCGAAGGGTTTTGGCTGGCGCTTGGGAAAGAGCCGCTAAAAACGCTTAAGACTGTGTTTCGCCTGTGGGGGGACCGCGCACGTCTGAAACGTGAAATCACTGACATTGCTGATGTGAACGTCGAGCTGCTGCCGGTAAACCCTGATATCCAAGCCTATATGGCACAGGCCAAGGAAGATGGGCGCGAAGTTATCTTTGCTTCTGCCAGCGACGAAAGCCTAGTGCAGCGTCTTGCCGACCATCACGGCGTCGAAGGTCAGCATATTGGCTCGAATGGGGATGTGAATCTGAAAGGTTCAGCCAAGGCTGTGGCGCTAAACGCTCGTTTTGGCGAAGGCAAATACGCTTATGCAGGGGATCAGCGGCTCGATCTGGCTGTGTGGAAATGCGCAGGCGAGGCAATTGTTGTTGGGCATCACCCTGGTGTGGCAAAGCAATTGGAAGATGAAGGGGTTGAAGTTGTTCAGCTGAAAAAGTCGTGGTCACGGCGCTCTTTGGCAAAAGGATTGCGTCCGCACCAGTGGGTTAAAAACATACTTCTATTATTGCCGCTGATTGCGGCCCATTCGCTTGATCCAAATGCGTTGATGCGTGTTGTCTTTGCGATTGCGGCCTTCTCGGCGGCGGCGTCTTCTATATATGTCGTGAATGATCTGCTGGATTTGGAGGCGGATCGCCTACATCCCAAGAAACGGTTCCGCCCTTTGGCTGCGGGATCGGCCCGAATACCTGATGCGATGGTGATGTCGGTGGCGCTGGGTGTTTTTGCGCTGGGCGTTGGGTTTATTATATCGTGGCCGCTGTTTTGGGTCATCGCGCTTTATATGGCGTTGTCTTTGTCCTATTCGCTGAAACTCAAACGGATGCGCTGGGTCGATGTGGCAACACTTGCTGGGCTTTATACCTTACGGGTCATTGCTGGTGGTTTGGCCGCGCAGGTTGTGGCGTCTGGCTGGATGGTTGCGTTTATCTTTCCGACGTTTTTGGCGCTGGGGTGTGTGAAACGTCTGACAGAACTGACGTTGGCAAAATCAGATGGCAAAGTGCCAGGGCGGGGCTATCGCAAATCGGACCGTGAGGATTTGTTGAACGTGGCAGGGCTCGGCGTGTTCTTCTCGCTCGTGATTTTCCTGCTTTATACGTTCAGTCCAACCGCGGCGGGTCTGTACGATGATCTGTGGCTGTTGCGTTTGGCAATCATTCCACTTGCGCTCTGGCAGATCCGAATGGTGCTGTTGGGCTGGCAGGGCAAACAGGATTACGATCCGATTGTCTTTGCCATGCGCGATAAGACGGGGATTTTGATCATCGCCGTGACGGTGTTGATCATGTTCTACGCGTCGGGGTCGATTGTTTAAACCTACAGCTTTTTGAAGATTGGTTCTGGGATCGATTTGATGATCGCCATGATGTAGCGCCAGAACCACGGCGTATAGAGCGTGTTCTTCTTCTTTTCATGAGCTTTCCACAGATCATCAGCGATCTGGTCAGGCGAGGCGACGAGGAACATGCCCTCAATACCCCATGTCATGGCTGTATCCACAAAGCCAGGTTTCACGGTAACCACATGACCGCCAGAGCGGTTTAGACGATTGCGCAGGCCCGACAGATAGGTGTGGAACCCTGCTTTC
>CALLAV010000191.1 GCA_938001995.1 uncultured Amylibacter sp.
TCCGGCCGTGGTTCGGTTGGGGCGAAGGATGTGCCAAAACTGACCCACAGCGACGAAAGTTAAGCCCAAGTGCGCATAACAACAAAGTTTGCAGAGCTGGAACGCGTCGGAGTGATAGACGTTGGATCGAATTCGGTGCGCTTGGTGGTGTTTGATGGCGCAGCGCGCGCGCCCGCGTATTTCTTTAACGAAAAAATCATGTGTGGCCTTGGGCGCGATATTTCTGAAACGGGTGTTTTGCACCCGGAAGGGCGCAGACGTGCCATGCAAGCCATGGAACGGTTCGCTGCCCTTGCGTCTAGTTTCGATGTACAGTCGCTGGAAGCTGTGGCCACCGCTGCGGTGCGTGATGCCACCGACGGATCTGCGTTTTGTGACGAAGTGAAGGCGAAGACGGGAATCGAAATCAGGGTCATCGCGGGGCAAGACGAAGCAAGATATGCCGCGCAAGGTGTGCTGCTGGGTCGTCCCAGCGCAGTGGGCTTGGTCAGCGATATTGGCGGGGCGTCGATGGAGTTGGCGGTGTTAGATGAAGGTGCTGTTGGCATGTGTTTGACATCACCGCTTGCGCCTTTGCGATTGGCGGATGTGAAGGGTGATGTGGATAAGTACATTCGCAAAACCATGAAAGGTTTGCGCGATCAGATCGGCGGCGACTATGATACGCTGCATCTGGTGGGCGGATCGTATCGCGCCATTGCCAAGATCGATATGGCGCGGCGGAACTATCCCTTAGAAGTGCTGCATGAATACACGTTAAGCGTTCAGCAAATGACCGAAACCCTCGACTGGATTGACGGCGCGCAAGATGCAGACCTATCGACCATGTCGAGTTCGAGCGCAGTGCGTTTGGCATTGGTTCCAATGGCGGCGCGCGTGTTGCGCCAGTTGGTGGATGTTTTCGCGCCAGAAGTGATTTCCGTCTCAAGCTATGGTCTGCGCGAAGGCATGCTTTATGAACAAATGCCTTCGGAATTGCGTATGCGGGATCCGTTGATCGAAGCCTGCCGCTTTATGGAGCGATCCTCGGCGCGGTTTGCGGGGTTTGGCGATCATTTAGCGGCTTGGGTGTCGCCTTTGCTGCCCAATGAACCACAAATGCAACGGTTGGTTTTGGCGGCGGGATTGCTGCACGATGTAAGCTGGCGATCTGACCCAAGTTCGCGGGCGGAAGAGTGTTTTGACAACGCCATGCGCGGCAATCTTGGTGGGTTGCAGCACAGGGGGCGTGTGATGCTGGCAATGGCTTTGCTGCATCGATACCGCAAGAACGGAAAGTTGGAAAAGTACAAGACGTTGAAGCCCTTGCTGGCAGAAGATGAGCAAATTGCAGCGCAAGTGATAGGGCAGGCGATGCGGCTTGGTGCGTCTTTGGCAGGGGGTGACGCGGCGGTTTTGCGCAAAGCGACGCTACATCAAAATGCGACGCATCTGGAGCTGCGATTGAAGCCTTCAGTGGCCGTTTATGGCGGTGAGATCGTTGAAACGCGCCTGCATGAGTTGGCGGCGTCTATGGGGCGTGAAGGGATCGTAACCGTTCTATAAGTCCTGCGCGTGTTCAGCGGCCCATTGGGCACGCAAAGCTTCGGACCTGCCAATAAAATTGCCACCCGGTTTGATTTTCGGGTGATTGGCCAAACGGTCTAGGCGAAAGTGCCTGAAATCATTGCGCAGTTCACACCATGCGGGCATGACGATCACTTCGGAATAGTAGATGATCGAAATAGGGCAGACGGTACGGTCCGTTTCCACCCCATCCACATCGCAGTAAGTGATGCAGAGTTTCTTTTCTTCACGAATGGCTTGGCGGATTTCTGATAGGTCGATGCCATAGGGTTCATCGGCCCCCCAAGTGGACGAAAACAGTGTTTGGGACAGTGGCGTTGCTTCGGCCAGCTTGTTGGCGGCGCGTTTGGCGGCCTTTTGCAAGGATTTGTCCCCTGTGCGGGCGATCATTGACAGGCCCACAGTGATGGCTTCGGCTTCTTCCACATCGAAATTCAACGGTGGGAGGTCGTATCCGCGCCGCATGACATAGCCAATGCCAGCAGCCCCTTCGATGGGCACACGCATGGATTGCAGCGTAGCGATATCGCGGTAAATGGTGCGGGGCGTGACCTCAAGCACTTCGGCGATCTGGGCAGCGGTCATCGGCTGCGGGGCACTGCGCAGGGCTTGGATGATTTCGAACATGCGGCTGGAGCGGGGCATTTGCTTTCCTTTCGTCCGAAATAGCATAGGACTGCTGACAGCATGTTGTCAGTAGGGTTTCTGTATGCGTGTCCCAAAGAAGGAGAAGCGCATGGAGCGGACCTATGTGATTGGCGTGATTTTGGTGGCTGTTTCTGCGGTGATCTGGTCGAGCGCAGGGATTTTCACGCGCGGCGTGGAGGCAGATGCCTGGGCGGTGATTTTTTGGCGGGGGATTGCGGCGACGGGGTTTACGCTGGCCTATATGGCGCTGCGCGGCTCGCTGGTTTCAGAGTTTCGCAATTTGAACGCGCCGACGGTGCTGGCGGTTGTGCTCATGGCATCGGGAACAGCTGCGTTTATTCCTGCGTTCAAACTGTCTTCGGTGGCCAATGTTGCGCTGATCTGGGCGACGGCACCTTTTGTGACAGCAGGGCTTACGTGGTTGTTTCTGCGAGAACCACCGAGCCGCCGTGTGGTGATTGCGAGTTTTGCAACCTTGTTCGGTGTGGGCATTGTGGCATGGGGTAGTTTGCAGTCAGGTGGCTGGATCGGCGATCTTCTGGCGTTTTGGATGACATTGATGATGTCTGCGTCCTTCGTGATTTATCGACGTTGGCCCGATACGCCTGCGGCGCTGCCGTCTGCAGTGTCGGCGGCGGTGCTGATCCCGATTGCGTGGGTCTTTACGGATGCAATGGATGTGGTGGTGCACGAACGTTGGATCATCACGGCGTTTGGGGCAGTGTTTGCCACGGCATCCGTGCTGATGATGGAAGGTGCACGGCGCATTCCATCCGCAGAAGTAGCGTTGATAGGAGCGGTGGAAACACCTGTGGCGGGGGTGCTGGCGTATTTGATTCTGGCAGAAGCTGCCGCACCGCTGACTATTCTGGGGGGCGTGATTATCATGGTGTCCGTGATCTGGTCGCAATGGAGCAGGGGTTAGTGTTGCGGTGACGCGCAGTTTGGCCTAGAGGTTTTTCCAATCTAAACTTGGAGCCGACCCTATGCGTATGTCCCGTTATTTCCTGCCAGTGTTGAAAGAAGACCCTGCGGAAGCATCCATCGTCAGCCACCGCTACATGCTGCGGGCAGGCATGATTAAACAGGCGACGGCTGGGATTTATTCTTGGTTGCCACTGGGGTTCAAAGTGCTGCGCAAGATCGAAGATATTGTGCATGAAGAGCAGGCGAAGGCGGGGCATTTGCCGATGTTGATGCCGACCATCCAATCAACGGATTTGTGGAAGGAAAGCGGGCGATACGAGGCGTTTGGCGAGGAAATGCTGCGCTTTAAAGATCGCCACGACCGCGAGATGTTGTTCACTCCAACGGCGGAAGAGCTGATAACGGATATTTTCCGTGCGCATGTGACGTCTTACAAAGATATGCCGCTGACGATGTACCAGATCCAATGGAAGTTCCGCGATGAACGTCGCCCTCGGTTTGGTGTGATGCGTGGGCGCGAGTTTTACATGAAGGACGGGTATAACTTTGACCTGACCAAAGAAGATGCGCTGCACGCATACAACCGTCATCTGGTTAGCTATCTGCGCACCTATGAGCGGATGGGTTTGCAGGCGATTCCGATGCGTGCAGATTCGGGTGCCATTGGCGGCGACGACACACACGAGTTTCTGGTTCTGGCCGAAACGGGCGAAAGCGAGGTGTTCTACGACAGTGCCGTGACAGAGTTGACGTTCGGCGATCGTGACATCGATTTTGATGACAAGGCGCAGTGTCAGGCGATTATGGAAGAGTTCACAACCAAATACGCCCGTACAGACGAAACCCACGACGAAGCGTTGTTTAACGAAGTTCCAGAGGCGCGGCGGAAATCTGCGCGCGGCATCGAGGTTGGGCAAATCTTCTATTTCGGCACGAAGTATTCGGACGCGATGAACGCGAAAGTGCAGGGGCCTGATGGCAAACCTGTGGCGGTGCATATGGGCAGTCACGGTATTGGTGTGTCGCGTCTGCTGGGGGCAATTATTGAAGCCAGCCATGACGATAAAGGCATCATTTGGCCCGAAGGCGTGACACCGTATCATGTGGGGATTGTGAACCTGAAACAGGGTGACGAAGAGGCCGATGGGGCCTGTGAAGCGCTGTACAAAGAGTTCACCACCGCTGGCTTGGAACCGCTATACGATGATCGCAATGAGCGGGCAGGCGGTAAGTTCGCAACAATGGATTTGATCGGATTGCCTTGGCGTATTACAGTGGGGCCAAGAGGTTTGAAAAACGGTGTGGTCGAGCTCACTTCGCGTAAGACGGGGGACAGCGTCGAGATGACACCAGCAGAGGCAGTGGCCCGCGTGAAGGATATTTACGCAGGTCTATAACAGACAGGCGTTCCTATGGGACAATGGATCAACGTAAGCGGTGGCGCAGTGATGCTGGTCGCCGCGTCGCAATTTCCTGAATTTTCGCAGCAATATGTGCAGCGTCTGGGTGGGGCCGTGGATGAATTGCGCACTGTGGCCGCTGATTTCGACAAAAGTGCGCAAGGCGTCGGCATGACGCGGGATCAGGCACTGGCCTCTATGACTGGTAATGCATTTCAAGAGGCAAGGCAGGCGGATATGTCCCGGTCGTTTACGCGGTTGGCTCGGTTGGAGGGCGATTTGATCGCGCTGCAAGGGGCTGACGCCTTTACACGGTTGCGACATGTGGCGCGTTTTTCGGACAAAGGCATTGCGGCAAGGGCTATGGAGGCGTATCGCCCTGCTGTGCCTGTTACATTTGACGGGTTGGTTTTCGCCGTGATCGGGTTTCTGACGGGGTTTGGGCTGGTCAAAGGGATCAGCACCTTGATGCGCCGCAAACGCCGCACGGTTAAGGAAGTTGAGATATGAGCACGACGGCCCCTTTTGCCCGGTTTGAGTGGATGATCGCTTGGCGGTATTTGCGTGCCAAACGCCGCGAGGGTGGTGTTTCGGTGATGACGTGGATTTCGTTGATCGGGATCACGCTGGCGGTGTTTGCGCTCATCGCAACGCTGGCCGTGCGCACGGGATTTCGGGTGGAGTTCACAAACACCATTCTGGGCGCAAACGCCCATGCGTCGGTGTACGTGTCGCCCCATTTGAACGAACAAGGACAGACGGTCAGCACCTTTCGCGATTTTGACAAAACCGCCGAAGCATTGCGCGCTGTACCTGGTGTGGAACGCGCCGCACCGATTGTGAACGGGCAGGTGATGGCATCGGCCAATGGGCGCAATACAGGTGTACAGGTGTTGGGCCAACGTTACGACGATGTGCTGGGCATTCCGCTGGTGGTGGAACCTGAAACACAGCTCGGCAATCTTGATAATTTCAACAAAGGTGTGGCCATTGGCGTCGGGGTGGCGCGGGAATTGAACCTCGCACTTGGGGATAAGATCACGCTGATTTCGCCCGACGGGATCAAGACCGCGTTCGGGACCAGCCCACGGGTTGGGGCCTATGAAGTTGTCTATATCTTTGGCGTGGGGCGCTGGGATATCGATAAAACGCGGGTCTATATGCCGCTGGCCGAAGCGCAGAATTTCTTTAATCGCGACGGGCAGGTGGACGAGTTTGAAGTGATGATTGGTGATCCTGATCAGGTGGATCGGTTTACGGATCAACTGACGTTGGCGGCGGGGCCCAATTCGCTGGTTTGGACGTGGAAGAACGCGTCTGGCGGGTTTTTGCGCGCGCTGGAGATGGAGGATAATATCATGTTTATCATCCTGTCCATTCTGGTGCTGATCGCGTCGATGAACATTGTGTCGGGCCTGATTATGCTGGTGAAGAACAAGGGCCGTGATGTGGGCATTTTGCGCACCATGGGCCTGACGCAAGGGTCTATTTTGCGGGTGTTCTTTATTTGCGGGGCGTCTACTGGGTTGGTTGGCACGGCTGTTGGGGTGATCCTTGGGTGTTTGTTCGCGATCTATATTGATCCGATCTTTGGCTTTGTGAACACAATCGCAGGCGGCGGTGTCTGGGATCCAAGCACGCGGTTGTTGTCGCATTTACCTGCGAAACTGGAGCTGGGCGATGTGCTGAGCGCTGTATGCCTGTCGTTGTTCCTGTCCTTTGTGGTGACGATTTTCCCAGCGCGTCGCGCCGCAAAGATGAACCCTGTTGAGGCGTTGCGATATGAGTGATGCGTTAAAACTCACGGGTATCACCAAAGGCTATAACCTTGGGACGCCGACCGAAGTGCGTGTGCTGAACGGTGTGGATTTCACGTTGGCGAGTGGCGAGGTTGTGGCCATGGTTGCGCCGTCTGGTGCAGGCAAATCGACCTTGCTGCATATTGCAGGGCTTCTGGATACGCCCGACGAAGG
>CALLAV010000192.1 GCA_938001995.1 uncultured Amylibacter sp.
CTGTCTGCGCTTGTACTGGCAGGCGGGTGTACAGGTATGTCCGAAGCCGACGAAAGCGTTCGACGTGCCTTTCGCGACGCCCGTGAAAAACCATTGCACGACGGCAAAACACCTGCGGATTTTGCGATGGATTTGATCCCAAATCTGGTGGGACCTGACTGTTCTAAAGATGTACAAGACGAACTGTGTGCATCGATGAGCGCCTTGTCTGCTGCAACCTATGCTGATGCCCTGCGCTGTTTTACCAATCCGACAGAAACCTTCGATTTTTCCCGTCTTACGATGCCCGTTCTGATGATGACGGGGGAGTTTGACCGTCTTGCGCCGCCCGCTGAAATTCAGTCGGTCGCGCAGCGCATTTTCAAGGCGTCGCCCGCACCTGATGTGCGGTTTGAATGCCTCAATCGGGCAGGGCATGTGTGCAATCTGGAAGCGCATGATGCGTTCAACGCACTGCTCCTTGAATTGATCCAGAGAGTGGCCCCGTGACGGCGTTGTCACGGCGTGAACAGAACCGTTTGGAAAAGCGTCAACGCGCCCTTGATGCGGCGCTGACAGTGTTTTCCGAAAACGGCTATGCAGCGGCGACGATGGATGCCATCGCGGCAGCGGCGGGGCTGACAAAACCGACGCTGTACCAGTATTTTGACAGCAAAGAGGCGTTGTTTCAGGCAATGATGCTGGTCCCGCGTGACACGATGCTAACCGTGTTCGATGCGCCGGCGGACACCTGCCACGTCACCCAGCTCTGGCGGTTTTCTTGGGCCTATGCAGAGGTAGTGATGCAGCCGCAATTCCTTGCACTCGCACGTTTGGTGATTGGGGACGCGCAGCGCTCGCCTGATCTAGGGCGGGCCTATCAAGCGAGCGGCCCTGATAGGGTATTAGACGGGTTGGCGCGGTTCATGGCAGATCAAGCCACGCTTGGGCGGTTACAGATAGACGACGCAGAACTGGCGGCAGAGGATTTTTGGGGTCTCATCCTATCGAGCCCACGCAACACCGCCCTTCATGTGCCAAATGCCCTGCCAGATCGCCAGACGCTAGAGCGCTATGTAAACAACGGCCAGCGGGTGTTTTTGCGCGCGTACTCTACAAAGCCGGCCAAGGATTTGGCGGTGTTAGAGACGTTGATTGCGCAAAATTGATCCCCGCTTAGGCGTAGACGTTCACGGATGCTTCGACCTCTTTGCCACGCTTTTTGAACACCATAGATACGGCATCTGCTTGCTTTGCTGACATGCGTCGAAACAGGCTGTCGCGGGCATTGTTTGGATGGTCTTTGATGTAAAACTGCGTGGTCAGCAACTCGCGGGAGCCTTCCAGAACCTTCAAGTGGATATGGGGGGTGCGGCCTGGATAAACCGTTGGTTTGATCGTGCGAAAAACGAAATGGCCGTTTTCATCTGTTATATCGTGGCCAAAACCTTGGAATGCAGGATCAAAGTTCACGCTGCGCGGATCGCGGGTATGCATATAATTGCCGTCCACGTCACATTGCCAAATTTCAACCCTGTGGCCGATGCGGGGTTTGCCTGCTTTGTCAAAAAGCGTGCCGCGAAACGTGACAATTTCCCCGCCCGCTTCTTTTACCACGCCTGCGATTTTCACCAGATCATTGTCGATATCAGCACGCCGCATGTTTGGCAGGGGATAGTAAGGACCTTCGCTTGCGCGCGGCGTGGCAATAGCGGCGTTTAATTTGCTGGCAAACGCGGTGCTGCCCAACGCGCCAAGCGCACCTGCAAGCAATCGGCGACGTGATCTTTGCGGTTGTTTCATCTGTGGCACCTTCCCAAAATTGCGATCCTAAGGTGATACGTAGGTAACGCAGATGTCCGTCGCAACAAACCGTGTTTTTATCACAATATTGCCAGCGGCCTAAATCCATCTGACACCCGCCCAGATGATTGCTTTGCCATCCAACGAATCTTGGCCTGCTGCGTAATGCGTGCCAACTTTAGCCTTGGTGGTGGGGTTACAACCCGCCCATCGCCTTTATCTGTGCAACAACTTGGGCGACGCCGACGTTGGTTTTAAGGTTGGCAAACACATAGGGTTTGTCGCCGCGCTGGGCTTTAACATCCCGTTCCATCACCTCAATCGACACGTCTACATGGGGGGCTAGCGCGGTTTTGTTTATCACTAGAATGTCGGACCGCGTGATGCCTGGCCCGCCCTTGCGCGGAATTTCCTCGCCCATGGCCACGTCGATCAGATAGACGGTCAGGTCCGCCAATTCAGGGCTGAAAGTCGCCGCCAAATTGTCGCCTCCACTTTCGATCAAGACCAGCTCTAGGTCGGGAAAGGCTGTGGTCAGATCGTCAATCGCTGCAAGGTTAATGGAGGCATCTTCGCGGATCGCTGTATGCGGGCAGCCGCCCGTTTCCACACCGCGAATACGATCAAGCGGGAGCACCTGTTTTCGCATCAGGTATTCCGCATCTTCGGATGTATAAATATCGTTTGTGATCACCGCCATCGAATGATCCGCCGCCATGGATCGGCACAGCATTTCCGTCAGCGTGGTTTTCCCCGCGCCCACGGGGCCGCCAATTCCAATGCGCAAAGGTCCTGTACTGCTCATGTGCGAAACATCCTTGTGGTCATGGTTTCATGCTGCATTGCCGCCATATCGGACAGGAAACAACCACTGCCCAAATCGGTTAAATCGGCAGAACTTGCTTCGCGTGCGACCTGTTCAAACGTGTCGAACAAAGCTGCCAAAATGTGTTGCCCGTCCGTTTGACCTAAGGGCACGAACCGCACCCCGACAGTTATCAAATTCGCTGCAACAGAATGAAGAAACAGGGGAAGAACCTCACTCAGTTTCATCCCGTGGCGTGCGGCGGCGGCCCCAATAACAATCGGCAACGGCATGGCTGCCAAATTTGTATCTGCCACTGCGCCGGTGATTTTCGCAAATGCTGCCCCTTGCGCAGTCGTCTCGATGAACCGTTCTTTGCTGGCACACAGTGCCTCGGCCAGTTCTGCTAAGTTAGGTAAGTGACTGGGGTCCGCCTTATACGCTTGCGCCAGTAAAATTGCATCATTGCGGCCTGATCCTTGGGTGATTACGTCACTGACCCACGCCTGCAAACGCGCTTTGTCCGTCACATCGCCCGCATGGATCGCGTATTCCAGCCCATGGGAATAGGAAAACGCCCCAATTGGGTAATTCGGCGAAAACCACGCCATTAAGCGATGTGCGTTAGTGGTCATGTGAATGGGTCCGCCCCATGCCATAAGCCCCGCCTTCGGGGTTAAACGGCGCGTTGACCTGCTCCACGCGCGCACCCAGTTTTTCCAGCATATCGGCAATCACATGATCCGTGCGCAGGATCAAATGATCCGCGTAAATCTCGCAAGGCAGGTGGCGATTGCCCACGTGCCACGCGATGCGGATCAAGTGATGGGGGTCCTGTGCCGTAGCTTTCATCAGCGGTTCATCCGCTGCGCGCACCCGCACATGCCGCCCGTCTTCAAGCGCCAGATCATCACCGTCGCGCAGCTCGGCGGTTTGGGCCAGATCAAGCAGAAACGCCAAGCCCCCATCGCCTTTCAGCGCAATGCGGCGGCGAAATCGATCATCATAAGACAGCGTGACCGTATCGGCAGGGGCGTCATGAGAGTGGGTTATGGACGTTGCGCGGATCATCAAAACATAAAATACCGCTGGGCCATGGGCAATTCACTGGCGGGTTCACAGGTTAGCAACTCGCCGTTGGCACGGACTTCATAGGTTTCGGGATGGACTTCGATATCGGGCAGGGCGCTGTTGTGCACCATGTCGGATTTGCCGATCCCACGCGTGTTTTTGACGGGCAGGGTGGACTTTGCAAGACCCAATTGCCCCGCAATGTCATCCGCTTGCGCCGCCTCGGATACAAAACACACAGCGGAGCGTTCCACTGCGCGACCCATCGCGCCAAACATGGAACGGGTGTAGACGGGTTGCGGTGTCGGGATCGAGGCATTGGGGTCCCCCATTTGCGCCACAACAATAGACCCACCCAGCAGCACCATTTCAGGTTTCACCCCAAAGAAGGCGGGCGACCACAACACAAGATCGGCGCGTTTGCCCTCGGCGATGGAGCCGATATGCTGACTGATCCCATGGGCAATGGCAGGGTTGATCGTGTATTTCGCGATATAGCGTTTCACGCGGAAATTATCGTTGTCGCCTGTTTCCTCGCTCAGACGCCCGCGCTGCACTTTCATTTTGTGGGCGGTTTGCCACGTGCGAATGGCCACTTCGCCCACACGGCCCATGGCCTGACTGTCGGACGCGATTATCGAAAAGGCGCCCATGTCGTGCAGGATGTCTTCGGCGGCGATGGTTTCCTTGCGAATGCGGCTTTCGGCAAAGGCCACGTCTTCGGGAATGGATTTGTCCAGATGGTGACAGACCATCAACATATCAAGGTGTTCTTCCAGCGTGTTCACGGTATAAGGCCGCGTCGGATTTGTAGAGGACGGGATGACGTGTTCTTCGCCGCAAACCTTAATGATATCAGGGGCATGGCCACCGCCAGCGCCTTCGGTATGAAAGGCGTGGATGGTGCGCCCCTTCATGGCGGCGACGGTGTTTTCGACAAAGCCGCTTTCGTTCAGCGTATCTGTGTGGATCATCACCTGCACGTCCATATCGTCCGCCACAGATAGGCAGCAATCAATCGCGGCAGGGGTCGTGCCCCAATCCTCGTGCAACTTCATCGCGCATGCGCCGCCCTTGACCATTTCGATCAATGCGTCGGGCTGGCTGGCGTTGCCTTTGCACGACAGACCTATGTTCATCGCCACGCCGTCCATGGATTGTAACATCCGCCCG
>CALLAV010000193.1 GCA_938001995.1 uncultured Amylibacter sp.
CGGGCGCTGTGATCAGCCGCTATGACAAAATTTTCCTGTTCGACGTGAACCTGTCCGAAACCGAAATCTACCGCGAAAGCGATATGGTAGAGCCGGGCGATCAAGCCGTCGTGGCGGACACTCGATTTGGCCGCATCGGCCATTCCATCTGTTACGATCTGCGCTTTGCCCAACTGTACCGTGATCTGGCACAGGCTGGTGCCGAAATGCTATTTTGCCCTGCCGCATTTGCGGTCCCAACGGGCAAAGCCCATTGGCACGTGCTAAATCGCGCGCGCGCCATTGAAAACGGCGCTTTCATGATTTCACCTTGCGCCCACGGCGCGGTCACGGGGGGTGGCGCAAGTTACGGCCATTCTCTCATCGTAGACCCTTGGGGTGAAATCCTGTCAGATGGCGGGGATGTTGAGGGTGTAAGCATGGCAACGATCGACCTCGACCTCGTGGCCGCAACACGCAAACGCATCGCGAGCTTGCAACATGACCGTCCTTACACTCTTGCACCTGATGAACGTGTCAGCACGGCCGCCGAATAGGCACAGTCACCCGATCTTCTTCTCTGTAAAATACTCAAAGAAAAAGCCCCGCTGCCAAACAGCGGGGCTTTTCAATTCTAAAACCAGATCGGTTTATGCCAGTGAGGAGTCGATCTCTTTACAGGCTGAAACCAGCCCTTTGACCGCATCCACAGATTTGTCGAACATGGCTTTTTCGTCCTTGTTCATTTCAATCTCGATGACTTTTTCAATGCCACCTGCGCCGATAACGGTTGGAACACCGACATACATGCCGTCCAACCCGTAAGCGCCGTCCACGTTTGCTGCACAAGGCAACACGCGTTTTTGGTCTTTCAGATATGCCTCAGCCATTTCAATGGCAGATGCCGCAGGCGCGTAAAACGCGGACCCTGTTTTCAACAGGCCAACGATTTCTGCGCCTCCATCACGGGTGCGCTGAACAATCGCGTCCAGTTTTTCCTGTGTGGTCCAGCCCATTTTCACCATGTCTGGCAAAGGAATGCCTGCAACAGTGGAATAGCGTGTCAGGGGAACCATTGTGTCACCATGACCGCCCAGAACAAATGCTGTGACGTCTTTCACGGACACTTTGAACTCATCCGCGAGGAAGTGACGGAAACGTGCGCTGTCCAAGATACCAGCCATGCCGCAGATTTTGTTTTTTGGCATGCCAGAAAATTCGCGCAACGCCCAAACCATCGCATCGAGCGGGTTCGTGATACAGATAACAAAAGCATCTGGTGCGTGTTTCGCGATACCTTCGCCCACGGACTTCATAACCTTAAGGTTAATGCCCAAAAGGTCATCACGGCTCATGCCAGGTTTACGGGCCACACCAGCGGTGACGATACAAACGTCTGCGCCAGCGATATCTGCATAGTCGGTTGTCCCAGACATTGCCGCGTCAAACCCATCAACAGGGGCGCTTTCTGCGATGTCGAGGGCTTTGCCCTGAGGTGTCCCATCTGCGATGTCGAACAAGACAACGTCGCCCAGTTCTTTCAAAGCCGCCAAATGCGCCAGTGTGCCGCCGATTTGGCCTGCACCGATCAAAGCAATCTTAGCTCTCGCCATGTCTCAAACTCCTGTCATGTGAAACTCGACCGCTTGCTAGCGTTTAAGCCAAGGCAGGGCAAGGCGCATTTGCCCAGTGGGGCACAGAAGTGAAGGGGGATGAAGCGGCAAGCCCTTGAGCCGAAAGGGTTTTGTATTTCCTGCTGAAATATTAGGCGGGGTAGGAGGCGCCCATCTATGGCATACATTCGTATACATTTGATTCGTGTAGGGCTGTGATCCAAACAAAAACGCCCCGTGGTGTCCCACGCGACGTTTCAGATTTTGCAGATGCGTAGCGGTTACGCCTTGTCGCCCTTTTTCAGCGAGGCTTCCTCAACAGGTTCAAAGGCATTGCCCGCCGCTACCAGACACGTCATGCCATTTGGCAATGTGATGACTATGGTCCAAGTGCCGCTTTCATCGCTGGCGTAGGTTTCTACCACGCCATTGTTCGCGGCCAAGCCGATTGATCGGCGTGATTCACCGTATTTCGTTTGCAAGCGTTCGATCACTTGCGTGCGTTCGGCACAGTTTGCTTGACCTTGCGCGTGGGCGGCTTGATGGGCCAAAACGACGCCAGCGAAGCCTAGGGATAGGGCAAAAAACATCTTTTGCATTGATCTTCTCCGTCTCTGGGACGAGGGGACGAGACCGGCCTTCGGTCATTAAGATCTGCGCCCACATCGCGAATAAATGTGCCTTGGGTCTGCTTCCGATTTCTTAGAAGGCGGCCAACCAGCCGGCCCTTCGTCACCCATGGCGTGTGATTTCAGACTGCCACCAAGGCGCAAAAAAAGGGTTAACGACCCGTGCTTGGGCCACGCAACACGCCAGAAAATCGTCAAATCATCAGGCTTTCCGCAACGAGAACGCCCATCGCCGTTGCGCTTTGTTCACAACTGTGGTTGATCCAATCCCGCAACCCGATCCATTTCAAAGATGAGGCCGCACCATGGACCCGACCAATCGCCCCTTCCGTTCACTCCTTTACATTCCAGGATCTAAAACGCGGGCGTTGGATAAGGCACAAACTTTGGCGACGGATGGGATTATCTTTGATCTTGAAGACGCTGTTGCAGTGGACATGAAGGGCGAGGCACGGAGTTTCGTAGCCAACGCGCTGCGGGATCTCGACTATGGCAACCGTGCCCTGATGGTGCGTGTGAACGGGTTTGAAACAGAATGGGCCATGGATGATCTGGCCGAGATTATGGAAGCTGGTCCCGAAGCGATCCTGCTGCCAAAGGTAAACAGCGGTGCGGATGTAAAAAAGTTGGAAGCGATCCTAGATGCGCACCCCAAATGTCAGAAAACAGCGATTTGGGCGATGATGGAAAGCCCGCTGTCGATCCTGAACGCCCAAGATATCGCCAGCGCCTCCAAGCGGATGAAGGGCATGGTGCTGGGATCTAACGATCTGATCAAAGATCTGTATGCAAAACACACCCAAGACCGCGAGGCGCTCATCACTTCAATGGGGATGTGCCTACTGGCGGCCCGCGCCTATGGCCTTGTGTGTATTGACGGGGTGCACAACGCATTCCGCGACCAAGACGGTTTGCGCATCTCGTGTATGCAAGGCCGTAACCTCGGCTTTGACGGCAAATCGTTGCTGCACCCCGATCAGCTGTATGTGGCGAACGATATCTATCGTCCGTCCAAAGGTGAAATCGATCTTGCGAAACGCCAAATGGCCGCCTTTGAAGAGGCAGAAGCCTCTGGCAAGGGGATTGCGGTTCTGGATGGTCAGATCGTTGAAAACCTGCATATTGTCTCTGCCCGTGCATTACTGGCCAAAGCAGAGGCCATCGCGGCCTCTGAAACCTAAAGGACTGAACCATGACAACCCTAATTGTTGGCCTGCTGATCTGGACCCTTGTCCATTATTTCAAACGCTTGATGCCGTCGGGCCGTGCCGCTCTGGATGCGTCTATGGGGCAAGGCCCCGCTAAAGGTGTGATTGCGCTGCTGTTGGTGATTTCGATTGTGTTAATGGTGATCGGCTATCGCGGTTCTGAAGATTTGTATGTCTATTCCCCCATCGCGGGCATGGGGCATTTGAACAACCTGTTGATGTTTATCGCCATTCTCTTGTTTGGTATGGGCAGTTCCAAGGGTAAAATGCGCGCGTGGTTCCGCCATCCCATGCTGATGGGCGTGATCACTTGGGCCATCGCGCACCTTCTGGTGAACGGGGATTTGGCATCTGTTGTTCTGTTTGGTGGCTTGGCCGTTTGGGCGGTGATCCAGATGGTGCTGGTGAACCGCGCTGTTCCAGATTGGACACGGCTGGAACCAGGTCCAGTGGCGCGCGATATTCGGCTCATCGTAATTGCTGCAGTGCTGTACGCGATCATCTCATCGATCCACATTTGGCTGGGCTACAATCCATTCCTGGGGACATACGGATGATCGTTTACCGCTTAATCACTGAAGACGACACATCGCAATTTTGCCACCGCGTGACCGAGGCTTTGTCCAAAGGCTGGTCTCTGCACGGTTCACCGTCTTACGCGTTTGATGGGGCCAATGGCGTGATGCGCTGTGCGCAGGCGGTGACAAAAGAAACAGATGCGGAGTATTCCGCCGATATGAAATTAGGACAAGTTTAAATGGTTAAGACCAATCCTGGCCGTTTTTTTGAGGATTACACCGTCGGTGAAACCATCCACCACGCCGTGCCCCGCACGGTTTCTGGCGGAGAAAGAGCACTTTACCACGCGCTCTATCCTGCGCGCCACGCGCTATACTCATCCGACGAATTTGCCAAAGCATCTGGACTGAACGGATCGCCGCTTGATGATCTGGCAGGCTTCCACGTTGTGTTCGGCAAGACCGTTCCAGATGTGTCCTTGAATGCCCTTGCCAACCTTGGTTACGCCGAAGGCAAATTCTTAAAACCGATCTATGCGGGTGATACGTTGCGTACCACATCCAAGGTGATCGGCCTCAAACAAAATTCTAACGGCAAATCAGGTGTCGTTTGGGTGCACTCCAAAGGCTACAATCAGCGCGACGAGGTGGTGATCGACTACAAACGTTGGGTGATGGTGCGCAAACGGGACTTGGATGCAGCGGCACCCGAAACGGTTATTCCAGACTTGGCGGCTGTTATCGCCCCACAGGATCTGACGATCCCAGCAGGCCTCGATTTCACCAATTACGACTTTGCATTGGCAGGGGAACCACACCGCGCTGCGGATTATGAAATAGGCGAGAAAATCAACCACGTGGACGGCGTTACGATCGAGGAAGCCGAACATATGATCGCCACGCGTCTTTGGCAAAACACGGCCAAAGTTCACTTTGACACCTCGGCCCGTTCAGATGGAACACGCCTGATTTATGGTGGGCACGTGATTTCAATGGCGCGAACCCTGTCATTCAACGGCCTTGCCAATGCCCAGATGATTGCAGGGATAAATGCTGGCGCGCACGCAAACCCGTGCCTTTCAGGTGATACTGTCCGCGCTTGGTCCGAAGTGCTCGATAAAGCCGATGTAGATGCGCCCGGCGTGACTGCCCTGCGCTTGCGCCTTGTGGCGACCAAAGGCGACAGTGCCAAAATGGAGCTGCGAAATGATGAAGGGCGCTATCTGCCAGATGTGCTTCTGGACCTAGACTATTGGGTTTTGATGCCGTCATAGGATTTTGGATATTTTGATCAAGAAAAAGGCTCTTAGGGTTTGGTTAACCATCTTGAGCCTTTTTGTTTTTAAAATATCCCCGCCGGAGGCATCGCAAGCTTGCGGTGTTCATGGAATTGGGATCACATGCGCTTATGACTGATCCTATTGTTGACCCGACCCAAATCGTTACTGCAGAAATCCTTGTTCAATGCCGTGATGTGCGCATTGAAATGCCCTATTTCCAAAAAGCACTTGGCTTTCGATTGGATAAGATTTTTCCCGCAGATGATCCGTCGGTTGCGATCTTGTCGGGGCACGGTGTTCGCTTGCGCCTCGAACGTAATGCAGATGCTGCGCCCGTGACCATTCGTTTTGCGTGCAAAGATCCGAACCTGTTTGCCGAGGGTCAAACCGAGTTCAAAACGCCTTCGGGCAACACCGTCATTTCGTTTCAGCACAATCCGCCGCTGTTTCAGCCAGAAACGCAACATGCGTTCGCCGTGCGCCGCCTTGCGGATGAAGCGCCCTGGGTCATCGGGCGGGCGGGGATGCTGTATCGTGATTTGGTTCCGGACCGGCTTGGCGGTTCAATTATCGCAAGCCACATTCGTATTCCTGATGGCGGGCCTGTGCCTGACATGGTGCATTACCACACTATCGGGTTTCAACTGATCTATTGCTATCGCGGTTGGGTGCGACTGGTTTACGAAGACCAAGGCCCAGAGTTCATCCTTAATGCAGGCGATTGCGTGATCCAACCGCCTGAAATTCGTCACCGCGTGTTAGAAGCCTCGGACAATGTCGAGGTCGTGGAAATCGGCGTTCCTGCGGATCACGAAACCACCATTGACCACGAGATGGAGTTGCCCAACGCCACTGTGAACCCCGACCGCGTGTTCAGTGGTCAAAGGTTTGTGCGTCACCAACTAAAAGATGCGATCTGGCAACCATGGCGCATTTCAGGGTTTGATCACCGTGACACGGGCATTTGTGACGGCACACAAGGGGTCGCGAGCGTACAGGTTGCTCGGTTCAAAGGGGGCACACCTACGCCGACACAACACAGCAGTGACATCTTGTTTACCTTCATTTTGGAAGGCGAAATGACCCTTGCGGGACAGGGGGAAGAACCTCGACGGCTTGCCCCGGGAGACGCGTTTGTCGTGCCGCCGCAGTTCACGACAACCTACAGCGATTGCTCAGATGATCTTGAATTGCTCGAAGTGTCTTTACCTGGCCATTTTGAAACCAGAGAAGTCGTGTAAGTGACTTTTGTGATCACATAAAAAATCATGTGATCACAAAATATAGCCCTTGGCTCAAAAACGCGACGAAATGCGCGGAGTTGATGTCAAATAATTGCGCGTTTCTCTGGGCAGTTGCGCTATTTATTGGTATCAAGCGCTAACAAGCTGACCAAAGAGGGACCCTATGGCAGACGTGAACCGCGGCAATCGCCCGCTTTCGCCCCACCTATCCATCTATCGCATGGCGATTACGATGCTGGTGTCGATCCTAAACCGCATCACTGGCGCTGGCATGGCGCTTGCCGCAATCCTGATCGTTTGGTGGCTCATGGCCGCCGC